>BQJV01000144.1 GCA_021604885.1 Acidimicrobiales bacterium | reverse complement strand
CGACGCTGAACGCCGCGCCCGACGAGATCCACTTCGGTCCGTCGACGAGCCAGAACACCTACGTCCTCGCCCAGGCAATGCGTCCGATGTGGACCGATGGCGACGAGATCGTCGTGACCGAGCAGGACCATGAAGCGAACTCCGGCGCGTGGCGTCGCCTGGCCGACCGGGGCATCGTCGTGCGGGAGTGGCGGGTGGACCCGCACACCGGTCTGCTCGATCTCGACGAGGGTCGATCCCTGATCGGGGCTCGCACCCGGCTCGTCGCCATGACCCATGTGTCCAACGTGGTCGCCACCATCAATCCCGTGCGGGCGATGGCCGACGCGGTGCACGCGGTGGGCGGACACATCGTGGTCGACGGGGTCTCCGCTGCGCCCCACGGCGGTGTCGACGTCCGGGCGCTCGACTGCGACGTCTACCTGTACAGCGCCTACAAGACCTACGGCCCGCACGTCGGCATGATGTTCACCCGGCGGTCGGTGCTCGAGGCGGTCGCCCATCAGGGTCACTACTTCAACGAGCCGCATCTCGACACGCGGCTGACCCCGGCCGGCCCGGACCACGCCGCGATCGGCGCGTGCGCCGGGATCGTCGACTACTACGACCTCGTCTACGAACGTCACGTCCCGCAGCCGGGGCCGGTCGAAGCTGCCCCTGACGCCGTCGCTCGTATCGCTGCGGTGAGCGAGCTGTTCGCCGCTCACGAGTCCGCGCTCATGGCGCCGCTCGTCGAGCTCCTCGTCGACCGTGACGGTGTGCGGCTGGTCGGTGCCCCGGAGGCGGACGCATCGGTTCGCGCGCCGACGCTGGCGTTTCACAGCGATCGGCTCTCGTCGGCCGACATCTACGCGGCGCTCATCGCGGCGGAGGTGTCCTGTGGGCACGGGCACTTCTACGCCCACCGCCTCGTGCAGGCGCTCGGACTCGATCCGGACGACGGTGTCGTGCGCGTCTCGATGGTGCACTACAACTCCCGCGACGAGGTCGCTCGGGCGCTCGACGTGCTCGATCCGCTCATCTGAGGCCTCGGGTCGCGACGGGACGTTGGTCCCTGGGCCGACATGGGTGTGGCGCGTTTCGATCGGGTGGAATCCGAAACAGGAGTCCGTCCATGACCGAGACCACGATCCCCGAACCCGCGACCGCGAGAAGGCCGGGGATCTCGCGACGCGGACTGCTTGTGGCCGTCCCGGTCGGGGGACTCGCCGTCGCGTGCGCGGCGGACGACCCGCTCCTCGGCGACCAGGCGGTGGGTGGCGCGTCCTCGGCGACGGGCGGTGCGGCGATCGCCGTGGCCGGTTCCGATCCCGCCGACTCCGTGATCCCGACACTCACGCCGCTGGCCCAGCTGCCGGCTGCGGACGACGACGAGGTGCACGTCACGTATGCACCGGCGGTCCCTCCGGCCATCACCCGAACCGGCGCCCGGGTGATCGACGTCGATCTCGAAGTCCTCGAGACCGTCTGTCCACTCGACCCCGCCAATGGCGTGACCACGCTCATGTGGGGCTTCCGGATCGCCGGCGACGACGTGGCCTGTGGGACGCCGGGCCCGACCATCCGGGGCCGTGTCGGCGACATCATGCGCTTGACGATGACCAACCTCACCGGGAATCAGCATCCGCACAACATCGATCTGCACGCGGTCACGGGCCAGGGGGGCGGCGCCGAGGGTCTCACGGCCGGACCGGGGGAATCGAAGACGATCGAGGCCCGTCTGCTCTATCCGGGTGCGTTCATGTACCACTGCGCGTTCGGTGACGTTCCCGAACACATCGCCCGCGGCATGTACGGCATGATCATCGTCGACCCGGAGGAGCCTCTGCCTGCCGTCGACCATGAATGGGGCATCGTGCAGAGCGAGTGGTACGTCGGCGAGCCGGACGACGCGGGTCTCGCCGACTTCGATCGGGATGCGTTGTTCGCCGAGGAGCCCCGGTACGTCACCTTCAACGGTCGCACCGATGCCCTCGACGGCGACAACTCGCTGCGCATGGCTGTCGGCGAACGCGCCCGCATCTATTTCGTGAACGAGGGACTGAACCTGGCCTCGAACTTCCACGCGATCGGTTCGCACTGGGACGTCGTCTGGCCGGAGGCTGCGACCCATCCGGCGAACCGGGTGATTCGGGGCTCCCAGTCGACACTGGTGGTCGCCGGTGGGGGCACCGTCTGCGAGCTCGTCGGCCAGGTCCCGTCGACGATCCTCCTGGTGGATCATGCCCTGGTGCGAACCTTCTACAAGGGGGCCATCGGCAAGGTCGTCGTGGAGGGTGCGGAGGACCCGGAGATCTTCTCCGAGGGCGTGTCCGATGTCGGCACGGCGCCGGTCGCGCCACCGCCCGGTCAGGATGCGACCGGTGCCGATCCCGTCGAGACGAACGAGGTCACGATGCCCTCGGGAGCCTGGGATCCGGCCAATGCGGCGACCGCGTACACGCCTTCCGTGATCGTCGTCGACGCCGGCACGATCGTGACCTGGCGCAACGAGGACAGTGTCGTGCACACCGTGACATCCGGCCGCAGCGACGGCAGCGTCGGAACCCCCGACGGTCTGTTCGACAGTGGCAACATCGAACGCCCGAACACCTTCACCGTGACGTTCTCGGAGCCGGGCGAGTACGACTACTACTGCGTGCCGCACCCCTGGATGAAGGGTCGCGTGATCGTCCGCTGATGACCGGCGACGCCGATGCTCAGTCGATCGGCACGGCGTTCTGTCGGCCGCGGGCGATGAGACGGCCTTCCTGATCGACCATCTCCGCCTCGGCGAAGATCACTCGCCGACCCCGGCGGGTGACCGTCGCGGTCACGGTGAGTTCCGGTCCGAACGCGGGCCGGAGATAGTCGACGTGGAGGCTGACCGTGGAGAGGTCGTCGGCCGAGAACGCCATGGTCATGTCGAGCATCGCCGCCACGATCCCGCCCTGGACCTGGCCGCTCGGGATCGTCCACTCCGGACGCGCCATGAAGCAGAACACCGCCCGCCCGTCGGCCTGCTCGATGACGTCGGGCTGGAGCAGGTCGAGGATCGACGCGCCCGTCGGGTTGTCCGCCGACTCGGGACCGCTCACGGACGGTCGCCGAAGTCCGGCCGTTCGGTGCGGGTGCGCTTGAGCTCCCAGAAGCCGTCGATGTTCATCATCGCGACGAGAGCGTCCCACATGGCGAGCGAGTCCTCCGTGGGCGGCACCCGGGTGATGACCGGACCGAAGTAGGCCTGCTTCACGCCGTCGCGATTGTCGAAGGCGATGATCGGGGTGCCGATGTCGTCACCGGCGAGGGCGATGCCCTGGTCGTGGCGGGTCTGGATCTCGAGATCGAATTCGTCGGACTCGAACGCGTCGGCATGGCTGGTCGGGAGCCCGGCGGCGGTGAGCGCGTCGGCGACCTCGAAATCGAACGCCTGGTCGTGGTGGATGCGGCGGCCGTACTCCCAGTAGAGCTGGAACACGGCGTCCTCGCCCTCGGTGGCGCGCACCGACTCCATCACCCGCAACATCTTGTAGGTGCGGTCGACGCGATCGAAGAAGGGCGAGTCCTCCTCCGGCTTGTTCTTCAGCTTGAGGCTGATCGGCTGCCACGTGATGCGCAGGTCACGAGCCGGCGCGATTTCGTCGACGACCCAACGGGCCGTCACCCAGCACCACGGTCAAATGGGGTCGACCCAGAATTCGAGATCCATGCCGGGCACCCTATCGGTCGGGTCCGGAGCGAGACTCCGGCTCGGTCTCCCGATGGTCGGTGTGCGAACCTTGCCCATGGCCGGCCTCGAGATTCCCCCGGACCTCGGCGACCCGAACGTGCGCGTCCGGGCGACCGACAAGTACTCCCTGCCGCTCGTGCGAGCGATTGTCGGGAAGCCGCGGCTCACCGAGGCGGTCTTCGGCCGCACCCGCTGGGGCAACATGTTCGCGGACGGCATGGCCGAGAACCCGTACAACGCCTACAAGCCGATCATGGCCGACGGGCCGGTCGCCTGGAGCCCGTGGTATCAGCAGTACTTCGTGACCGGCTACGAGGAGGCTCGCGCTGTTCTGTCGTCCGACGCGATGGAGGTGTCGACGCAGCGGGAGGTCGTCCTCGCCGTCGCCCCCCACGCGAAGATGAGCGACACCTCGAAGGCGCTGTTCCGCAACTTCCTCCTGTTCGTCGATCCGCCCGACCACACCCGGCTCCGCAGCCTGGTGAGCCGAGCGTTCACCCCGAAGCAGATGAGGGACCTTGAGCCCGAAGTCCAACGGCTCGCGAACGGTTTCCTCGACGCGGTCGCCCACGAGGAGACGCCCGACCTGTTCGCCGCGTTCAACGCACCGCTGCCGATCCACACGATCTCGGTGCTTCTCGGGATCCCGGAGGAGGACTGGCCGTTCACGGTGGACGTGTCGAACGCGCTGCTCGACTATCTCAATCCGTTTCCCGAGTTCGATCTCGAGCACACCGACGGCCTGCTGCAGGCCGGCGCCGCCTTCCTCGACGACCTCGCCGAGGAGCGCCGTCGCGAACCACGGGACGACCTGCTCAGCGCCCTCGTCCATGCCGAGACCGACGAGGGCCGTCTCGATCGCTTCGAGGTGGTGGCCATGGCGATGTTCCTCATGTTCGCCGGCCACGAGACGACCAGCGGGTCGCTCGGGCTCGCCATGGTGCACCTCGCGCGCAACCCCGATCAGCGCCGACTCGTGATGGACGACCCGGAGCTCTGGCCGAACGCCATCGAGGAGCTGCTGCGCTACGACCCGCCCCTCCACGTCGATCCGCGTGCGGCCAAGCGCGACGTCACCATCGGCGACGTCGAAATCAAGGCCGGGAAGCGGCTGACGGTCCTCCTGGCAGCAGCAAATCGCGACCCGCGCCGGTTCGACGATCCCGACGAGCTCCGCCTGGACCGCGACGAACCCCACGGTGTGTCGTTCGGCCACGGCATCCATCACTGCATCGGCGCGGCGCTTGCCCGGATGCAGATGCGGGTGGGTCTGCGGGTGTTCCTCGAGCGATTCGGTGAGTACTCGATCGATGATGCCGCGATCGAGTGGAAGGCCCACCCGGTGTTGCGGGGACCGGTCGGTCTGCCCGTGCGGCGCGCCGCTCCGGACTCGCCGACGGTGGCGACCTAACCCTTCGCGGTGATCCCGACGCGGGCAGCCGGTGCCGCCCAGTCCGGCCAGCGTTCGCGACTCTTCTGGGCGAGGCGGTGCATCAGGGCGATCGCACCCGGGTCGTCGTCGCCCGGTCGGGTCTCGATGACCCCGTCCTTCACCATCGCGTCGATGATCGCCCGACCGAGCTCCGTGCGGACGATGGTGAGCGTCCAGTCGGTCGCGTCGCCGATCCCGCCGGTGGAGATGTCGGCATGTTCGGCCGCGAAATCGGGACAGTGGTGACAGCCCTCACGGGTCCAGGCGTGGCACTCCTTGAGGTTGATCTCGTGGTAGCCGCCGTCCTTGGTCCAGATCTGGAAGACGCCCTTGATGTTCATCTTGGCGATGTCTTCCTTCTTCAGGCCGTACTTGACCTCGAACAGCTCGTCGAAGAGGGCGTCGTCGAACGACTTGGAGCACAGGAGCCCGATGTTGAGCTTGATCGGCTTCGAGACCTTGCCGATCTTGCGATGCCACATGACCGGGGCGACCGAGGTCTGGCAGCTCATGCCGACCAGGGCGAGTCGGTCGAGCCCCTTCTCCTTGGCTTCGTCGAACGCCATCGTGTTCGCCGAGTAGGTGTAGCGCGAGCCCGCCCCGCGTAGGACCTCCTCGCGGTTGGTGGCGACCATCGGGAACGCCTTCCAGCCGGGTTCGCCGTTCGGCAGGCTCTCCACGCCGGAGGTGAGCGCGCCGTTCACGACGTCGTTCTCGAGGCACCAGATGAGGATCGCCGAGACGAGACCACCGTCCTGGCCCGTGTCGTAGACGAAGTCGTCGCTCGCCCGGGTGAGGAGGATGTCCGAGTAGACGCCGGCCATCTCGTCGGGCTCGCGTTCGCGACCGAACAGGTGCAGGTCGGCTTCGGGCTCCCAGGCCCGGAACCGCGGGCAGGCCCGAGTGCAGGAGGTGCATCCCTTCTGGCCGTGGATGCAGTCGTCGAGGCCGAGCTCCTCCTCGAGATGGAACGGCGTGTAGGCGCCGGGCTCGTGTTCGTAGCCGATGACGTCGTGCGGGCAGGAGATCACGCAGCCCGCGCACCCAGTGCACAGGCCCGACGTGATGACCTCGTCGAAGAGCTCTTTCCACTGGTACGTCCAGCGCTCTTTCTTCGCCGGGGTTGCGGGAGTCTCGGTCACGGCCATGGCGCTGAACCTATCCCGACTCGCCCGAGGCCTCTGCCATTCGGGCCTTCATCTCGTCGTCCGTCATCTGGCCGGCGAAGTACTCGGCGACCCAGGCAGGCAGCTTCCAGCGGTCGGCCCAGCGTTCGTCCTCCAGCCACACGACCTCGGTGTCGATCCGTCCGTCGTCGTGGAACGTGAAGCGTCGGTAGCCGGGTGGCATCAGCAGGAGCGCGTCGAAATCGATGCACACACCGGTCGACGGGCAGACGTGGGACGGCACGCCTGCGGACGCGCGATCGACGCCCGCGTGTTCGTGGCCCGCGGCGATCGCCCGCAGCGGGGTTGCCGCGCCGACGAGCTCCGCGATCTGGTCGTCGTAGCCGGGGCGTTCGAACATGCCGGTGCCGCCGGGCGGATGGTGCAGCCACAGCATCGCGTGGTCCGCGTCGCCGAGATCGAGCTGCCGGCGAAGCCAGCCGAGCTCCTGGGTGGTGATGCCGCCGCGGGCGAGGTCGACACGGTCGGGGTGGTCCGTCCAGCCGGCCGTGGGGTCGTGCTCGCCGCCGTCGAGATTGCTGTCGCCGAACAGGAACACCCAGCCGTCGATTCGCAACGAGCGCTGTACCGCGATGTTCGGGCGGGGGAGGACGCCGTGCAGCGGGTCGACGAAGTCGTGGTTGCCCGGGAGACAGTGCACCGGCAGATCGAGTGCTGCGAGCGCGTCGCCGGCGAGCTCGTACTCGTCGACCTTGCCTTCGTTGGCGATGTCGCCTGTGACGACGACGAGATCCGGCGCATCGACGCGCACCCGGTCCGCGACGGCGGCGAAGGTCTCCGCGGTGTCGCGCAGCATGTAGCCGCCCGGCTTGGTGCTGAAGTGCAGATCGGACAGCTGGACGACGCGGATCGAGGCCATGCGCCGACCCTATTGCACCGCGGCGTCCGGCTCCCCGAGTCGGATCAGCGTGGTGAGCGTGCGCAGCAGCGGCACCTCGATGCCGTGTTCGTCGGCGCGGCGAACGACGGCGAGCTGACGCGCCTCCCATTCCGTGGCCGTGCCGGCGACTCGATCGGTCGTCTGTGAGGACATGTGGCCGGTCGCCCGTTCGAGCACGATGTCGGCGAGCGTCTCGCCCAGGCCGGGACGCAGCGCGGCGCCTTCCGCGATGGCGACGGCGATGGTCTCCTCCATGACCGCGACACACAACGCCCGCGCCTCCGGGTCGCGGAGGATCCCGTTGGTCGTGCCGGTGAGGGTCGTGACCGC
>BQJV01000143.1 GCA_021604885.1 Acidimicrobiales bacterium | reverse complement strand
GCTGCTCCGAGCGCGATGCAGTAGTCCTCATCGGTCTCGTCGAGTCCGCCCACTGCGCTCTCGGGGAGATAGGTGATCGAACCGGAGCCGATCGTTCCCGCGGCGGTGGCGAGGGCGAGCAGCTCGTCACGGTCCGAGAGCCGGGACGGCACGGGGCGATTGTCGCCGTCGAGATGGGTGGGAGCATGCGACGACGAGAGTCCAGCGGCACCGGCGCGCATCGCCGTCTCGACGACCTCGACCATCGCCGCGACCTCGTCGGAGGTGGCGGCCCGCTCGGAACCGGCGTCGCCCATGACCCATCGCCGGACGTTGGAGTGCCCGATGTAGCAGGCGAGGTTGATCCCGAGTCGACCTTCGCGGGCGCGCAGGTACTCGTCGAAGGTCTCGAAGTCGAACTCGACGGCGTCCATGGCCGTCGACTCCATCTGTTCGACCTTGGCGAAGAGGCGGCGCACGAAGTCGCGGTCGTCCGCCCGGGTCGGGGCCACCGAGAAGCCGCAGTTGCCGGCGAGCACGGTCGTGACGCCGTGGTAGCTCGACATCGAGGTGAGGGGTTCGAAGGTCACCTGGGGGTCGTAGTGGGTGTGGGCGTCGACGATGCCCGGGGCCACGACGAGACCGTCGGCGTCGATCACCTCGGACTCGGCGACCGTGGCACGGTCGGCCCGTCCGACGGACACGACGCGACCCTCCTTCACGACGACGTCGGCGCGTCGTCGGGGGAGACCCGTGCCGTCGACGACGGTGCCGCCGCGGACGACGAGATCGCTCATTCGCCCTCCTCGACGAACTGGGCGGGCGCCTGTCGGGTCACGAGGAACTGGACGCCCTCCGCGCCGGCGGTGAACCAGTAGGACTCGCCGGCCTCCACAACGGTGACGTCGAGCGCTTCCATCGACCGATCGTTGAAGGTGCACGATCCGGCGAGGACCATGAAGACCTCGTCGTGGCTGTGGTGGTGTGCCGGAGCGTCGAAGTGGGGCGGGATCCGCACCGTCTGCACGTAGAACCCGGCCTCGCCGTCGACGAGGAACTTCCGGCCGGGTTCGTCGGCCGGTGGCTCGTCGGTGAGGTCCAGTTCGTCACGCGTGCTCGTGGGCACGTGCCAGTCGATGTCCTTGTAGGTGATGTGGTGCATGCTTCTCCTCAGTAGGGGCGGTCGCCACGGATGATCATCCGGAGCATCGTCCGCCGGCTGGCGTAGTCGGGTACCGCGTAGTGCTGGACACAGCGGTTGTCCCAGACCGCGACGGTGCCTTCGCTCCATCGGTGGCGGCATTGGAAATCGGGCGTCTTCACGTGTGCGAAGAGCAGGTCGAGCAACCGGCGACTCTCGTTGTCACCGAGTTGGTCGATCTTCGTGGTGAAGTTTCCGTTGACGAACAGCGCCTTGCGGCCGGTGACCGGGTGGGTCCGCACGACCGGGTGGCTCCGGGCCGGATACGCGGCGCGCATCGTGGTCAGGTCGGCGTCGCTGTGGCCGTTGGCGATCGCCAGGGCCAGGATCTTCGTGAGGTCGTGGGTCGCGGTGAGACCGTCGAGAAAGCGCTGCATCGGCTCGCTGAGGCTCGTGTATGCCCGGTACATGTCGGCCCAACAGGTGTCGCCACCCGTCGGAGGAAGCTGCGTGGCCTGCAGGATCGTGAGACTGGGTGGTGCCTCGCGAAAGGTGTTGTCGCTGTGCCAGGCGTCGGTGCCCTGCCCTTTCGGCGACTGCTGATCCAGCACCGTCAACTCCCGATGATCCGGATGCGATGGCCCGATCGGGGCGGGCTCCGGCTCGCCGAGGCGGCCACCGAAGGACAGGAACTCGGCCGCCGAAAGCGCCTGGCCGGGAAAGAACACCACCTGGTGTTCCATGAGGGCGCCCTCGATCGTCTCGGTCGCGGCGTCGTCGAGTTCACGGAGGTCGATGCCGTGGACGACCGCGCCGAGCGAGCCGGTCACTCGGTCGATTCTCGGCCGTCCCCCCGACGTCGCGTTCACGTGCGATCCCCCTGGTGCCGGTTTCGGGGCGGAAACCCCGCCGGTCTTCTACACCTAGATATTCTCTATATAGAGCATTTCTGTCAAATCGGACGACTAGGTGACGGGTCCGCCGCTCTCAGCCCGAGACGAACAGTTTGTCGAGGAGCTCGCCCACCAGGGGTTCGAGCACCGCATGGACGTGGGCGCGGTCCTCGCCGAGATAGTCCTGGGGGACGACCAGCAGGGAGACGTCGGGCATTCCGAGCGCTCGTGCCGTCGCCCGCGCCGCGGTGACGAACTGTTCGACGACGACCACCACCGAGGGGATGCCCATTCGTTCGAGATTCACGGAGTCGAGCACACTGCCCGACGTGCAGCTACCTCATTTGGCGAGGCCGGTGACCACGCCCCGGCAGTGCCGGTATTTCTCGAGCATGGCCCGATCGGCCGGCTGCGAGAGCACCGGCTTGGCGTCCCGCACGACATCGACGCGCGGGTACCGCTCGCGCAGCACGTCCTCGATCACGAGGCTGTAGAGCGTGAAGTCCGGCCCCGTCTGGCGGCTCACCTCGTTGATCAGGAACCCGATCTCGATGTGGTCGGGAACGGACCCCGGGCGCGGCGTGAGTGGTGCGGATTCGGCGGGCTCCCGGTGCCCTCGCGGGTCGACGATCGCATAGCTCATGGTGTGTCACCTGCTGTGGTCGAGACGGGGGAGGGGAGCGAGCGCGTCACGGCGAGCCCACCGAGGTTGCCCCAACCGTTGCACACCGCCATCCACGGAATGCTGTCGGCCCCGGAGACGAGCACGTGGATGTCCTCCGGCGACTCGACGACGGGCACGAGTGTGTCGTCGTCGGATTGGTCGACCCACTCGGGCCACCACGTGTACCAGTGCTCCGGCGAGTTGTCCGGACGGGCCGGGCTACGGGGACGGATCGAACCGATCGAGCGGCGGGCGAGCTCGAACAACTCGCGCTGCACGTCCGCCCGTCCGTAGCCGCGGGATGCGAGATGGCGTGCCTCGCTCGGGGTGAGCACCACCAGCACCTCGCCCATGGTGTGCATGTTGTTCGACCCCCGCAGCGTCAGCGAGTCGGCAGCCTGTGCAAGGCGGTTGTGGGGATCGTCGTCCAACCCCCAGGCCGCGACGGAGATCGGCGATTCGCAGGCGAAGACCGTCACGCCGCTCGCCTCGTCGAGCCCGCGAGCGTGGTGGAAGGGCTCCCAGGGCGACGCGGAACTCTCCGCGATGCAGTAGCCGCCCAGACGGCCGGGATGGCCGAAGACCTCCTTCACCGGTTCGCCTGGCCGTGCGCCGCCCGTGTTCCACAGGACGAGCTTCACCGCTCGGCCGATCGCCGCGTTGGCGCGGCTGCCACCACCACCGAACACGCTCTCCTCGGTCGCCATCCCGAGGCGGGTCACCTCGTCGCCCGACACGATCACCAGCGGCCAGCACGGGTGCGTGGTGAGCAGCAGCCCCCGGAGATTGTGCTCGGGCGCGCTCATCGCCTCGATCGCGGCGATGATCACGGGCATGTGCTCGGGGAGCGCGCCGGCCATCGCCGCGTTCGCGGCGATCACCTCGACGGTCGCGTGTCCGTCCCGCGGCGGGATGATCGCGACGAGCTCATCTCCCCTTCGGCCCGACCCGGCGACGAGATCTTCCACGACATCGCGCCGCGGGGGATGCACGGGAAGTCCATCGCTCAGTCCGAGCTCGTAGGACAGCTCGGGCCACTCGCCGAGGTCGTCGAGGCTCGGCGGCAGCATTGGTTCCATTCGGCCTCCACGACGTCATCGATCGATCGCTGCCGACAGTAGCGGCGCCCTCCGACTCCGGGCTCACCTTCGCCGCGAGTTCCGGGTCCCTCGAGGGGACTGACCCGGCGTCCGGCCGGCCACTACCGTCGGGCCATGACCGAAGAACGTTTCCGTCTGGGTCGGCTCGACCACGTCCACATCCGCGTCCCGGATCGGGCGGAGGCGGCGGCGTGGTACGCCGAGCATCTCGGATTCGAGCGCGTCGAGGAGTTCGCCTTCTGGGCCGAAGGTTTCGAGGGTGGCCCGTTGCAGATCTCGGCGGACGGCGGACAGACGACGCTCGCTCTCTTCGAGGCCGGCCCCCATGGCCCGATGATCGAACAGAAGACCGGCGTCGCGTTCTCGGTCGATGCCGGCATGTTCATGGCGTTCGCGCGGGCGCTTCCCGGGGAGTTCCGCAGCCCGGGCGGCGACCGGCTCCAACCAGCCGACCTCATCGACTTCGACCTCTGCTGGGCGTATGACTTCGCGGACCCGTGGGGCAACGTCTACGAGCTCAACACCTACGAGTACGACCGGGTGAAGACCGAGCTGGTCGAGGCCGACGGTCTCGGGCCGGTTCGCTATTGGCCGCTCGAAGTGCGCGAGGCCTACGTCGCCCGACACGCGGGCGAGGGAACCTGACGATGACGCGGTGATGTGCTTTCTGGTCAGGCCGCGTAGGCGGCGATGATGGCTTCGGCGGCGAGGACCGGTTCGTCCTCCTGCCAGAAGTGCCCCGCGTCGGCGAGGTCGAGCTTGGTGGCGGCGGGCCACATGGCGTCCCACTTACGAAGGAAGGCCCGTGTGGTCATCGGCACGTCCCTCATCCCGGTGATCCGGAGCATCGGTCGGTCGGCCAGCGTCGTGTTGACGCGGCGCTCGAGCGCGGTCAGCCATGCCGTCTCGCCCACGATCGCCTTCGGGAAGATCGCGTGTCCGAGCCGGCTGTGCGGGGTCGGCGCGACATCGATGTAGTGACGCAGCTCCTCGTCGGTGACGGGCGCCTGCAGGAGGGACTTCATGACGCGGCGGACGAAAAGGTGACGTTTGACGAGCAACCGCTGCATGAACGGCCGGCCGGTCACCCGCGAGAACGTCCGTTGCAGGAAGAACGTGGACGGCCAGATCATGGTGTTGCCGGCAACGAGCCCGCTGAAGCGCTCGGGCATGCGAGACGCGACGTCGAAGCCGATGGGCCCGCCCCAGTCCTGCCCGACGAGCACGGTGTCCCGCAGGTCGAGATGCTCGACGAGTTCGGCGACGACCCTGGCATGGTCTCGCGGCAGGTAGGAGTAGCCCTTCGGGTGCACGGAGAGTCCGAACCCCGGGTAGTCGACCGCGACGCACCGAAAGTGTGGCGCGAGCAGTGGAATCATCTTCCGATAGAGAAAGCTCCAGTCCGGGTTGCCGTGCATGAGCAGCAGCGGTCGCCCGTCGCCCTCGTCTATGTAGTGGATCCGGCCGACGGAGCTGTCGAACCAGCGCGAGGTGAACGGGTACAGCTCGGCGTCCGGCGTGAACGCGACGCTGTACGGCGCCGTGGCCTCGCTGTAGTCGCCGGACGCCGTCAGCGTCGCCAGGCGGCTCACGCTGCCGCTTCCCACTCGTCGAGGAAGCTGGTGAACGCCTTCGTGAACACCTTCTTCAACGCCGGTGCAGCCGCCTTACCGGCGACGCCGCCCTTGGGCGTGAACTCGTAGTCGACGGCGAGGGTGGTCGCGTCGCCGTGGGTCGCGATCGAGAAGTCCGCGGTCGCCGTCTTGATGGGCGCCTTCGCGGCCTTGTCGATGACGATCTTGACCCGGCGGCCCTCCTCCCACTCGAGGACCCGCTCGTCGAGCGCACCTGCGGGGGACAGGGTGCAGTGGCGAGTGGCGCCGACGCCGCGGTCGTCGCTGGACGTCGCGGTGCTCGTCTTCACGCCACTGTTCCAGTCGGCGATGTTGGGGAAGTCGGCAATGACCTCCCAGAGCGATTCGGGCGACTTCGTCGTGGTTCGGGTGACCTGCAGGCTGGGCATTTCCGGGCTCCTGTCGTGTGGAAGATTTATTTGCACCACAGAGTGCAAATTATCGGGAATCGTATTATTCACACCGCGCCGTGCAAAATGCAACCCCCGGTTCCCGATTGCGCGTGATAATCTGCAATTCATGGTGCAGAAAGCTGCGAGGCGGGGCCGCCCGCCGAAGTTCGACCGTGAGGCAGTACTCGACGGCGCGGTCCGGGCGTTCTTCGAGAACGGGTTCGAATCGACCACGCTCGCCGATCTCGAGACGGCGACCGGCGTCGATCGATCCACGCTCTACAACAGCTTCGGCGGCAAGAAGGGGCTCTACGACCTCGCCACGACCGCGTACCTCGAGAACGCGGACCGTTGGCTCTTCGAACCGCTGCTCGAGGGCACCGACGACGGCTACGGAGACCTGCTGGTGTTTCTCGATCGGCTGCGCACGGGGCTCACCTCGGACGACGCGATACCCGGGTGCCTGATCGTGAACGACATGGCTGCCGGTGCGGCGCCGGAGGCGGCCGAGCGGTATCGGCGGCAACTCGAGACCGGGCTTCGAACGGCACTCGGACGTGCGGATGCGGCCGACGCGCCGGCGAAAGCCGCCCTGCTCGTCTCCTGCGTGTTGGGGGTGAACCTCGTCGCCAAGGTCGCAACCGACCGTGCGGAAGTCGTCCGACTCGTCGACGCGATGGTGGAGTCGGTCCTCGCGTGGAGCGCGCGGCCCTGATCGAGCAGCGGCGGGATCAGCCCGGCGTGCGCGCGAACAGCAGCTGGTCGGCGCCCAGACGGGTGGCCCGGAACGTGTGGAAGATCGCCTTCCGCAGGATCTGGCCGTCCGTGTCGATCCGGCGGACCGCCTTCACCGACGTGCTGATCGCTTCCCAACTGAGGGGGGTGAGGCCGGCGGACGTGACGATCCGTTCCAGGCCGGCGCGCGTGAAGATGTTGAGATGATGCGGCGGGCAGATCATGCTCCACTTCTTCTCGCCCTTCACCCGCCGCTGGATGCAGTCCGGATTGGGGGTGGCGAGCACGAGCAGACCGCCGGGGCGCACGCGGGCGATCAACGAATCGAGCATGGCCGCCGGGTCCTCGACGTGTTCGAGCACGGAGAACGCGGTCACGACGTCGTAGGTCGGCGTGTGCTCGGCCAGGTCCTCGACCAGCAGGTCGACGCCCAGGTGCTCGCTCGCGAACGCGGCGGACGCGGCCGAGATCTCGATTCCCGTCGCAGCGAAGCCGTATTCCTCGGCGGCGAGCTTCACGAAATAGCCGTTGCCGGCCCCCACATCGAGCACGGAGCTCCCGGCGTCGACCTCGGCGGCGATGCGGTCGAGCACATAGCGCCAGCGGAACCCCCAACGCCCGTCGATCTCGTCGAGGTCGGCGCTGGCGATCGTGTAGTACGAGTCGTCGTACTGCTCGACCTCGTAGCCCGAGTCGCACACATAGGTGCCGCAGCTCGGGCAGACGTAGACGTCGATGCCGTTGCGGGTGAACGAGGGCGTGGTGATCGCCACCTCAGGCTCGGCGACGCAGGTGACGCCGATGCTGGTCTGGGTCGTCGCCATCGTCGCTCCTCCGTCCGCCGCCTTCGCCGCACATGTGTACCGCGGCCCGCTCGGGTTCTCAACGCCGGATTCAGCGATCGAGTCGCCTGGACTAGCTTCCTGGGCCATGGAGATCGCAGGGAAGATCGTTGTCATCACCGGGGGCGCGAGCGGTATCGGCAAGGCGCTTGCCGAACG
>BQJV01000142.1 GCA_021604885.1 Acidimicrobiales bacterium | reverse complement strand
GTCCATCGCCACGACCGGGTCGTCACAGTTCTCCAGCAGCGCCGCGAGGAGGAGGTTGCCGGCCGGGTGCCCGGTGTGCGTGCCTTCCTCGAAGCGGTGATCGAGGGCGTCGCGCACGAGCCCGGGCGGCGTGAGCGCAGCCAGACAGCGACGCATGTCGCCCGGCGCCATGATGCCGAGCTCACGACGGAGCCGGCCGCTGGACCCGCCGTCGTCGGCAACGGAGACGACGGCGGTCAACTCACCCGCGAGGTCACGCATCGCTTCGAGCGACATGGCGAGGCCGTGGCCTCCGCCGATCGCGACGACCCGGGGCGCACTCACTTGCCCACGTCCCGGTGAACGACCGCGGGCGCGTGTCCGAGTCCTTCGAGCACGGTCGCCATCCGCTCGGCGATCGCGACGGAGCGATGGCGGCCACCCGTGCATCCGAACGCGATCGTGAGGTAGGACTTGCCCTCCTGCACATAGAACGGCATCACGAGCGCCAGGAGGCGTTCGAGCCGGGCGAGGAACGCTCCCGTGACCGGCTGATGAAGCACATAGTCCGCCACCGGTTCGTCCATGCCGGTGAGCGGGCGGAGCTCGTCGACCCAGTGCGGGTTCGGCAGGAAGCGGCAGTCGAAGACCATGTCGACGTCGAGCGGCAGGCCGTGCTTGTAGCCGAACGACGTGACCGTCGTCTGCATCGTGTGCCCGGTGCCGCCGTCGCTGAAGGCGTCGACCATGCGGTCACGCAATTGGTGGACGTTGAGATCCGTGGTGTCGAGCACGAGGTCGGCCCCCGCGCGCAGCGGCTCGAGGGCGACGCGCTCAGCCTCGATCACCTCGACCAGCGTGCCACTCTCGTGGGCACCGAAAGGGTGCACCCGGCGGCTCGACTCATAGCGACGGACCAGCACCTCGGTAGAGCAGTCGAGGAACACGAGCTGGACGCGGCTGAACTTCGAACGCAGAACGGCCACCAGCGGGGCCATCTCCTCGTGATAGCGCCCGGAGCCGACGACGAGCGCCATCCGATCGCCGGCGCTGGACGAGCCGTCGGCGAGCTCCGCGACCTTGGGAATGAGCGCGGGCGGAAGGTTGTCCATGACGAACCAGCCGAGGTCCTCGAGATTGTCGGCCGCGACCGTTCGGCCGGCGCCCGACATCCCTGCGATCACCACCAGTTCACTCACGCGTCTCCGATCGTACTTCTGGGCCAATCGGCCGGTGAGTCAGCGGTCTGAGGAACGGCGATCGCCGACGAGGCACAGCAGCCGAGGGGTCGTCACCACGACGTCCTCCTCGTACTCCGGAGCTTTCGCCAGAAACCCCGGTGGCGGCGCGGGCTCGAGGAGCCGCACGATGTCGATCCCCGCGTCGATCATGCCGTTCACATAGCGACTGAGCGGGCGGTGCACGAAGCGTACGAACACGCCCTTCTGCACCTCCTCGACGGTCACGGCTTCACGGAGGTAGGGCCCGATCCGCCAGTAGGTCTCGGGGGGTTCGATCATGTGATCGATGATCATGCCGCTCTCCGGTGTCTGGAGGAGCGGGTGGTTCAGGAACAGCACGAAACGACCACCGGGCCGCAGCACACGAGCGACCTCGGCGAGCGAATCGTCGATCGCATCCACGTGCTCGAACACGAGGCACACGACCACCGCGTCCATCGACGCTGAGGCGACCGGCAGCGAATCGGACCCGGCGAGCCCGAAGACCGGCCCGCCGCCGCGTCCGACTGCCACCTCGATCTGCGACGACGTGGGATCGAGGCCCACGACCTCGGCGCCGTCGCCGGCCAACGCGCGAGCGATCTGGCCCTCGCCGGTGCCGATGTCCAGCACGCGGGTCCGGCCCCGCAGGTGCTCACGAGCGAGCGGGATGATCTGCTCGACGTACTCCGGGTCCACCCCATCGGTGAACTCCCGTTGCCACCAGTCGGCGTGCTCGTCCCAGCGCGGCTCCGTCACCCGCCCAGCATGCCCGACCCCAGCCCCACTTCGGTTTCTGTGAGCTGATTCGGGCGTGGGACGCCCGAATCAGCTCACAAAACCGTCAGATGTCGATGCGGACGACGGATTGTTCGCCTTGCATGGCGATCCAGAGCGAGCCGGCGGCGAAGTCGATGCCGGTCGGACCACCGCCCGCGATCGCACCACCGAGTGGCGTGATCGAGAGGATGCGGCCGCTCGCGGCGTCGATCTGGACGAGCGTGCCGTCGTCGCTGACGGTCACCCAGGCCGAGCCTTCGACCGAGACGACCTCGGCGGGGCCCTCCCCGACCTCGACGGTCAGCACGACCTCTGCGGTCTCAGGATCGATCTTGGCGACCGTGCCCTCGTCGTTGTTGGTGACCCACAGGTGCGTCGCGTCGGCACCGATGCCCACCGGGCCGGCGCCGACCACGATGCGCTCGTTCGTGTCGAGGCTGCTGCGGGTGAGGCGGACCAGTTCGCCGGTGTCGAACACGGCGACCCAGAGCCCGTGGTCACCGTTGTAGAGCGCCGTCGGGCTCCCGCCCACGTCGACCTGCTTGAGAATCTGGCCCGTCACCGGGTCGATCTTCGCCACGAAGCCTTCGTCGAACGAGGCGACCACGATCGAGTCGCCGACCTTCACGATGCCGTCCGGGCCCGGGAACGGGAACGCGGCCTGCACCGTGTTCGTGCCCGGGTCGACCTGGATGATCTGGTTGTCCTGGTAGTTAGTGATCCACACCGAGGACTGCGTGCGCAGCACCCGGTTCGCGGAATCGGCGACATTGCCGTTCGCGATCACGCGGTTGGTCTCGGGGTCGATCAGCGAGACGCCGCCGAAGCCGCCGACGACGGCGATGCTGTCGTTGCGGGCACTGATGAAGTTGGCGTCGGCGCCGACCACGATCCGACGCATCGCGTCGCCGGGCAGAGCCGACGGCGGGCGGGACGCGAGATCCTCGACGACCGCTTCGAGACTGGCGACCGTCGCGTTGGCATCGGCGAGCTCTTCCTGAAGCCCGGCCGCAGCACTGTCGCCCGGCGTGCTCGTGCCGTCGGTGGGGTCACCGAGATCCACGGCACCGTCACCGCCGTCGTCGCCTGTCACGGCGAGGGGCGTTTCGTCGCCACCGGCCGTCTGCCAGAGCACCAGGAGCAGGAGGAATACGATGCCCAGGGCACCCAACCCGACCAGGAAGCCCTTGCGGGGCAGGGTGATGGTGTCGGACCCGTCGACGACCGCCGGCAGGGTCTCCATGACGTCCGCGGTGTCGTCCGCTTCGCCCGGATCGTCCCCTTCGTTCACCTCGGCGGCCCAGTCGGCCGCGCCATCGGCGTCGAGCAGCGGATCGCTCAGGTCGTCGGCGTTGATCTCGTTCTGTGGCGGGGCGGGAACGACCGGTGCGTCGATCGCGCTCGGCGACCAGACGTCGTCCACGTCGCTCGCGTCGACGCTGAAGGGTTCGTCGGCGAGCGCCTCGATGGGCTCGAGCTCCTCGGTGGCGGTCGGCGTCTCCGGGACGACGCGTGATGGCTCGACCGGCGGGAGTGGGTCCGACGCGGGGGCCTCGAACGGCCGCAGCACGCTGTCGTTCGCCTCGTTCGTGTCGCCGGTGTTCGGTGTGTCACTCATGCCAGACTCCTCGACCCGCGAGATCTCAACCTACTCGGCACCCTCCGCGGGCGGTGGGAGCCGACGTCGCGTATCCGCCCCGGATGAACCCACCCGGTGCAGTGCGCGAAAAACGTTCTCTGCTACCTCGTCGGGCAACCAGGACAGTTTCTTGAGGTCGTCGAGTTCGGCCCGCTTCACGGCATTCACGCCGCCGAGCTCCTTGGCGAGACGCTTCTTGCGCGCCGGCCCGAGCCCTTCGATGCCATCGAGGGCCGACTTCGTCATGCGTTTGTCCCGCAGCTGACGGTGGAACGTGATGGCGAAGCGGTGGCTCTCGTCGCGGATCCGCTGGAGGAGGTACAGCGCCTCGGACTGGCGGGGCAGGCGGATCGACTCGCTGCGGCCCGGCACGAACACCTCCTCGAACTGCTTCGCGAGCGACACGACGGGGATCTCGTCGCTCAGGCCGAGCTCGTCGAGCACCCGAGTCGCAACGCTGAGCTGACCCTTGCCGCCGTCGACCACGAGCAGTTGGGGCGGATACGAGAAGCGACCCTCGCGCTCCTCCACCGGCACCTTGCGCTCACGGAGATAGGCCGTGAATCGGCGGGTGAGGACCTCCTCCATCGCCGCGAAGTCGTCGTTGCCGGCCACCGTCTGGATCTTGAAGCGGCGATAGTCCGACTTCTTCGGCAGGCCATCCTCCATGACGACCATCGAGCCGACATAGTCCGAACCCTGGATGTGGCTCATGTCGTAGCACTCGATGCGCAGCGGCGCGAGCGGCAGGTCCAGATGCTCCTGGAGTTCGTTGAGCGCCCGCGCCCGGCTGTTGTGATCGTTGGTGCGCTTCAGTCGATGCCGGGTGAACGTCTCCAGTGCGTTCTGCGTGACGGTCTCCTGGAGCTTGCGCTTGTCGCCTCGCTGCGGCACCCGGATCTGCACCCGAGACTCCCGCGCCTCGGTCAGCCACTCCTCGTAGAGCGCCGGGTCACTCGGAAGCTCCGGGACGAGCACCTCCTTCGGTGAGCCGACGGGATTGTCCTCGAAATACAGGCGCTCGAGGACACGGCTGACGAGCTCCGGTCCGTCGAGCTCCTCGGCCTTGTCGACGACGAAACCGCGCCGTCCCATCACCCGTCCCTTGCGCACGTAGAACACCTGCACCGCCGTCTCCAACTCGTCGCCGTGGAGTCCGATCACATCGACGTCCTCGTTGCGGGCGAAGACCATCTGCTGCTTCTCGATGGCCTTGCGCACCGCCGTGAGGCGGTCCCGGAGGTGCGCCGCGAGCTCGAACTCGAGGTCCTCCGACGCCGTCTGCATCTGGGTCTCGAGCTTGGCGACGATCTCGTCGGTGTCACCCTCGAGGAACGAGATCAGCTCCTCGACCATCTCGTCGTAGGCCGGCTTCTCGACCTCTCCGACACACGGCCCGGCGCACTTCTCGATGTGGAACAGCAGACACGGCTTCCCGAGCTTCTCGTGGTGTCGGAACTTGTTGTCCGTGCACGTCCGGATCGGGAAGGTGCGCAGCAGCAGATCGAGGGTGTCTCGGATCGCGTACGCCTGCCCGTACGGACCGAAGTAGCGGTTCCCCTTCTTGCGCTTGCCCCGCATCACCATCGCCCGGGGCCAGTCGTCCACCAGCGTCAGGCACAGGAACGGGTAGGACTTGTCGTCGGTGTAGCGGACGTTGAACCGGGGCTTGTGGCGCTGGATCAACGAGAACTCGAGCATCAACGCCTCGACCTCGTTGGCCACCTGGATCCACTCAACGGACTCGGCGGTCTCGACCATCTGGCGTGTACGGGTGGGCAGATTCCGTGGGTTCTGGAAGTAGTTGGACAGGCGCGACCGCAGGCTCTTCGCCTTGCCGACGTAGATCACACGACCTTCGACGTCCTTGAACTGATACGAGCCGGGGGTGTCCGGGATCGACCCGGCCGGCGGGCGCTGCACCATGCGGTCACTCTAGGGGCGCGGATGAGTCGGCTCGGTCTGGGCCAAAAGCCTCAGTCACCTGCCGCCGAGGCCGATGGGAACGCCATCATGGCTCCCATCCTCCTTCTCGCGTCCGAGCGGTCGGGCACGAACCTTCTCCGGGTGATGTTCGACCGCCACTCGGACGTGTCCGGACCGCCCGCACCACACCTCCTGCGCACCCTCTCCCCGCTTGCCGCGGCCTACGGCGACCTGGCGAACGAGGATCGCGCCCGGGCCGTGGTGCGCGACGCGCTCGAACTGTGCCGGACGAACACCGGGCCCTGGACGCGAGCCCACGACGAAGCGACGATCGTCGCCGGAGCGCACGCGCGCACCATCCCCGGTCTGGTGGCGGCGACCTACGCCGCCGAGGCGGCGGCCGAAGGCGCGGACGACTGGTTCTGCAAGGAGAACGAACTCTGGCGCTTCGCCGACGAACTCGCCGAGATCCCCGGCGCTCGCGTGATCCATCTTCATCGCGACGGTCGCGATGCGGCGCTCAGCTACCGCAAGAGCGGCCGTGTCGCCCACACCTGGCCCCGGCTCGCCGAGAAGTGGCGGGCCGAACAGCAGGCGTGTCTCGACACCATCGAGCGGCTCGCCGACATCGTGCCCACGACGACGATCGCCTACGAGGCGCTGACCGCCGACCCGGAGGGCACCCTCCGCGCCGCGTGCGCGGCACTCGATCTCCGCTTCGAGGATCAGATGACCGCACCGGAACAGAGCACACGGGCGCAGCAGGACGCCACCCGCCTCGAGATGTGGCGCAATCTCGACAAGCCGGTCAACGCCGACAACAGCGAGAAGTGGCGCCACGAGGCAGCTGAAGCCGATGTCGAGCGTTTCGAGCGGCGGGCGGGCGACATGCTCGTGCGACTCGGCTACCGACCCGCGTTCGCCGACGGGGTGCGCCGTCCGCTGCGCCCCCTGGAGCGCGTCGTCGACACGACGACCTACGCCCGCGAGCGCGTCCGGGTGATGCTCCGTTCCGACGACGCCGCCCGCGACGACCGTCGCGCGGCCATGCGTCGCATCACCAAGCGGGCCGGCGCGTCCGCAGGGGTCTGACAGATGCCCTCGATGACGCCCCGCACCGTGTTCCACGAGTCGTGGTGGCTCGACGCCGTGTCACCGGCCGCGTGGGACGAAGTCACCGTCGACGGTGACCAGGGCCCTGTCGCCCGTTGGCGCTTTGCCCGCCGTCGGCGTTTCGGTCTCGTCCAACTCGGGGCACCGCCGCTCACGCCCTACCTGGGCCCGGAGATCGCTCCGGGCGAGGGGAAGCGCACGAAGCTGTTGAGTCGTGACCACGACCTCAAGCAGGAACTGATTGCCGCGCTCCCCCGCCACGACATGCTCCTGTGCGGGACCCCGCCCGACGACCTCAACCATCTCCCCTTCGGCTGGGCGGGCTTCGACGTCCGACCGCGGGTGACCTACGAGCTCCGCGACCTCCACGATCAGGAAGCACGGTGGAAGGACTGCAGCGAGTCCACCCGCCGGGCGATCCGCAAGGCGGAGAAGCGACTGACCGTCGTCAACCGTGGCGACGCCGGCGACCTCCACCGGATGATGTGCGCCACCTTCGAGCGCCAGGATCGACGCGCGCCGGTCGATGAGGCCCTCCTCGACCGCGTCGTGCGCGAGAGCACTGAGCGCGGGCAGGGCATGACCCTCAGCGCCCTCGACGACGAGGGCCGTCTGCACGCCGCCGTTCTCCTCGTCTGGGACGACCATCGTGCGTACTACCTCGGTGGCGGGGCCGACCCCGACCTGCGGTCCTCCGGGGCACAGAGCCTCCTGCTGTGGGAGTCGGTGAAACACGCCGCGACGACGAGCGACGTGTTCGACTTCGAAGGATCGATGGTCCCCGGGATCGAGCGGTTCTTCCGGGGATTCGGCGCCCACCAGCAGATCTGGTTCCAGTACCTCCACTTCGGACGGCTCGCCGGCGCCGGCCATCGCGCCGTCGAGGCCGCCCGGCACCTGGCGGGCCGGTGAGCCGCGTCGCGCTCGTCGTCCCGGC
>BQJV01000141.1 GCA_021604885.1 Acidimicrobiales bacterium | reverse complement strand
CGGCCACCGGCCATGAGATCGACGAGTCACTTCGTCTCGAGATGCTCGACGCGGCCCGCCGCTTCTTCGCCCTCGACGTCGAGACGAAGCGGCGAATCGCCATCGAGAAGTCGGCGCACCATCGCGGCTACGGCGGGATGGGCGACGAACAACTCCAGCCCGACCTCCCCGGCGACGCGAAGGAGACACTCGATCTCGGGATGGAGCGAGCGCTCGACGATCCGGGTCGATCGGCACTCGAGGGCCCGAACCAGTGGCCCGAGATCGACGGATTCCGCGAGACGGTCGAGCGCTATCAGCAGGCGGCGCTCGCGACCGCCGACGTCGTGCTGGGCCTGATCGCGCGGGCGCTCGAGCTCGACCCGGCGTTCTTCCGCCCGGCTCTCGTCCATCCGCTCATGGGCACCCGGATGGTCCACTACCCGCCGGTGTCGGAGCAGGAGCGGGATCACCGGCTCGGCTGCGGTGCGCACAGCGACTACGGCTGCATCACGCTGCTCTCGACCGACGGCACGTCGGGCCTCCAATTGCTGCGCCGCGACGACACCTGGACCGACGTCGTCGTCCCCGAGGGTGCGCTCGTCGTCAACCTCGGCGTCCTCCTGGGGCAGTGGACGAACGACATCTACCGGTCCACGAAACATCGGGTCATCTCGCCGACCCACGGTCACCGCTACTCGGTGCCCGTCTTCGTCGACCCGGCCTACGACACCCTCGTCGAGTGCCTGCCGTCGTGTGTCACCGCGGATCGCCCGGCTCGCTACGCACCCGTGCGCGCCGGTGACCACCTCCAGTCGCGTTTCGACGCGACGTTCAGCTATCGCGCCGCCGACTGATCCGGCGGCGAAGGCTCAGGCCGGTGCCGGCTCGAGCTGGGCGGCCTTCTCTTCGCGACGCGCTGCGAGGCGACGCCCGACCTTGCCGACGCGACCGATGTACTTCACGAGCCTGGCGCGGGATTCCTCGGCCTCGGCGTTGAGCCCCTCGATCGACTCCAGTGCCCAGTCACGCATGATGACCGGCTGCAGGATCTGGTCGTGGTGGATCGCGAGGTCGTAGATCCCCGCGTCGGCGATCGCTTTTGCGTGGCCGCTGAATCCGGGGATACCGACGCCGGGCATGGCGAAGTCGGTCGTCTGCTTCTCCATCGCGATCACGGCGGACGACGGGTCGATCTCCATCACCGCGGTCAGGGCGTCTCGGTAGAAGAGGAAGTGGTGGTTCTCGTCCGACGCGACGCGACGCATGATCTTCTTGCCGACCTCGTCGGTGAGCATGGAGCCCGTGTTGAAGTGGGAGATCCGCGTGGCGAGCTCCTGCAGCGACACGTAGGCGAGTCCCTCCGCCATCGTCGGCGGTTCGGGCACGGCGCCGGTCTGGACCTGGATCATCCGGGCCCGCTCCAGCTCGACGGGGTCGATGGCCCGCGTGGCCTGCAGGTAGGTGTTGATCACCATGCCGTGGCGGCCCTCTTCGGCCGTCCAACGGCGGACCCATTCACCCCAGGCGCCGTCGCGTCCGAACATCCGCTCGATGTCGCGGAAGTAGTAGGGCAGGTTGTCCTCGGTGAGCACGTTGACGAACAGGGCGCTGCGCACCGCCGGCGGGATCGCGGCGTCGTTCGGTTCCCACTCGTAGTCGGGCTCGTAGTCCTCTGCCTGCGTCCACGGCACGAGGGTGTGGGGGAACCATTCCTTCGTGGCCGAGAGGTGACGGTCGAGCAAGCGCTGGGCGGTTGCCTCGAGCGTTTCGAGGAGGTCCTGATCGGGGGTGTTCACCATGATCGTCCCAGCCTACCTGCCGGTAGGCAGGCTGCAATGACCGGGCGGAAACGGGGGTTCGTGAGCGGCGGCACAGTGGTGTGACCCGAGACCGAGGCGAAGCGTTACGCGAGCGGTCCGCGCCCCGAGCACGACCGGGGTCCGGCGCCTGCCGGCTCTTGCTTACTCAGACATTGTCTGCTCAAACATTGAAACGGAACTCCATCACGTCGCCGTCCTCCGCGATGTAGTCCTTGCCCTCCGAGCGCACCTTGCCGACGTCACGTGCGGCCGCCCACGACCCGGCGGCGAGCAGCTCGTCCCACTGGATGGTCTCGGCCCGGATGAACCCGCGCTGGAAGTCGGTGTGGATGACGCCGGCGCACTCCGGCGCGGTGGAGCCGGCTCGGAACGTCCATGCCCGGCTCTCCTTCTCCCCCGTCGTCAGGAACGTGCGCAGACCGAGCATGTGGTACGCCGACGTGAGAAACCGTGGCACCGCACCCTCGCCGAGGCCGAGTGCTTCGAGCATCTCCTCGCGCTCCTCGGCGTCCATCAGCGCGGCCTCGGCTTCGAGCTGCACGCTCAGCGGCACGACCTCGGCACCGTCGAGCTCGGCCCGCACCGGTGCGGCGATGGCGTCCTCGTCGCCGATCTGGTCCTCACCGATGTTGAGCACGGCCATGACCGGCTTGTTGGTGAGGAAGAAGAACTCCTTCAGCTCGGCCCGATCATCCGCCTTCATGCCGGCGCGGTAGAGCGGCGTGCCCTCGGAGAGATGGTCGACGCAGGTCTGGAGGAGGGCGACCGTCGGCTTGAGCGAGCTGTCGCCCTTGAGCATGCGGCTGGTCTTGTCGAGGGCCTTCTCGGCGCTTGCCAGGTCGGCGAGCGCCAGCTCGATCTCGACGACGCGGAGATGCTCGAGCGGATCGGACGGGCCGGGCACGTCGGAGTCGGGAAACGCCCGCAGCACGAACACGATCGCGTCGACCTCGCGTATGTGCGACAGGAAGGCGTTGCCGAGGCCCTCGCCCTGGCTCGCTCCCTCGACGAGCCCGCCGATGTCGGTGAACTGCACCGCGGCGTGGACGACGTTCTTGCTCTCGCTCATCACGGCGAGCCGGTCGAGCCGATCGTCCGGCACCTTCGCGACCCCGATGTTCGGATCGGTCGTGGCGAAGGCGTAGGGCGCGGCGTGGGCGCCACCTCCGGCCAACGCGTTGTACAGCGAGCTCTTGCCCGCGTTGGGCAGGCCGACGAATCCGAATCGCTCCATCCGGCAACGCTATCGACGCGGCCTGCGAGTACCGTGGGGCCCGATGACCGACGTGACCACCCGTCCGGAAACGACCGACCACGCCGATGCGGAACGCGCGTTCTCGAAGTCGCTTCTCGTGTCGGCGGTGCGCTGCACGCTCACCTACGTGCTGATCCCGTTCGTCTTCCCGATCATCGGATTCGGCACCGGCGTCGGCCCATGGATCGGCGTGCCGATCGGGCTCGCGGCGATCGTCGCCAACGTCGTCAGCATCCGCCGCTTCCATCGCGCCGACCACAAGTGGAAGTGGCCGATGAGCGCGATCAACGTCGGCATCATCGTGCTGCTGATCGTGCTGGTCGCGGTCGACCTCACCAACCTCTGATCCAACGCCCTCGTTCCACCGGCGTGCTCCCGGAGGGGTACCGTGGGGTGCATGGAGCCGGTTCTCGCGCTGCAGCAGGCGATCCACTATCTCGACCGGGAGCTCGCACCCGGGCAGAAGGTCCGCGCGTTCCAGAAGGCGGTCGACGTCGTGGTCGAGGCCGGGCCGGCGGAGATCGCGGCACGGGCCGACGCCGGCACGCTCACGGACCTCGACGGCATCGGCAAATCGACCGCCGAGGTGATCGTCGACGCCCTCACGGACAATCACGACGGCTACCTGGCCCGACTCGACGAGCGCAGCCGCATCCCGCTCGGCGAGGGCGAAGCCGTGCTGGCGGCGCTGCGGGGCGACTGCCACGCCCACACCACCTGGTCCGACGGCGGCGCGCCGTTGCGGTCGATGGCCGAGACCGCCATCGCGGTCGGCCACGAGTGGATCGTGATCACCGATCACAGTGCCCGCCTCACCATCGCCCACGGGCTCAACGAGCAGCGCCTGGTGTGGCAGCTCGACGAGATCGAAGCGCTCAACGCGGAGCTCGCCCCCTTCCGCATCCTCACCGGCATGGAGGTCGACATCTTCGAGGACGGATCGCTGGATCTCGCCGACGAGATGTTGGCCCGGCTCGACGTCGTGGTCGCCAGCGTGCACTCGAAGTTGAAGCTCCCGGAGGCCGACATGACCAGGCGCATGGTCACGGCCATCGCGAGCCCCCACACCGACATCCTCGGGCACTGTACGAACCGCAAGCTCGTCGGCCGCGGGCGTCCGCCGTCGGAGTTCGACGCCGAGATCGTGTTCGCTGCCTGCGCCCAGTTCGACACCGCCGTGGAGATCAACTGCCGTCCCGAGCGCCAGGATCCACCAGAGGAGTTGTTGACCCTCGCGATCGACTGGGAATGCAAGGTGTCGATCAACACCGACGCCCATGCAACCGGCCAGCTCGAATGGCAGCCGTACGGCGCCGACAAGGCCGTGCGCTGCGGCGTTCCCGTCGAGGACATCGTCAACACCTGGTCCGCCGACGACCTCCTCGCCTGGACCGCCGGCCACGCCGCCTGACGGCTTTCTCCCGATATCCTCGACGGCATGTCGAAGCGCACCCAGAAGAAAAAGGCGAAGGCTCGCCGCAGCAAGGCCAACCACGGCCGCAAGCCCAACGTGGGTCGCAACAGCTGATCCGCTGGTTCACCCGAACCCCGTCACCGCCGCGTCATGCGGCGGTGTTCGTCGTTTTGGGGTGATCAGATGCGAATGACGCCCGCGTCGGTCGCCTTGAGTGTGCGACCCGGACGAGCCTCGGTCACCTCGTCGTGCTCGACGATCACCTCGCCCGCCTTCACCGTGGCGGCGTAGCCCTCGACATCCTGGAGCAGGCGACGACCGCCGGCGGGCAGGTCGTGGACCATGTGGGGCGCGTGGAGCGTGAGGCCGGCATGGTCGATCACGTTGACATCGGCCAGCATGCCCGGTGCGAGCACACCCCGATCGTGGATCCCGTAAGTCCGCGCCGTCGCTCGTGTCTGCTTGTGTACGACCAGCTCCACCGGAAGCTGCTCACCGCGCGTGCGATCCCTGGTCCAGTGCGTGAGCATGTACGTGGGCATCGACGCATCACAGATCAGGCCGCAGTGGGCGCCGCCGTCCGACAGGCCCATGATCGATGCCGGGTGACTGATCATCTTCCGGATCGCCTCGTGGTCACGCTCGACATAGCTGCCGAGTGGCATGAAGACCATCGCCGTGCCGTCGTCCTCACCCATCCAGTCGTAGACGACCTCCTGGGGCGTGGTGCCGGTGCGGGCCGCGACGGCTGCCGCGGACGCCTCCGGTGGCGGCTCGTAGTCCGGCACCTCACCGAGCGGGTACATCATGTCGAAGTTGTTCGCCAGATAGTTGATGAAGCCGTCCTTTGTCGCGACCTCCTCGGAAAGCAGCCGCGCCTTGAACTCGGGATGTCGCCACAGGGCGACCCGTTCGGCGTGGGGGCGATCCCACACGTCGCGGTACGAAGGATGCGCACGGAACGGATGGAAGGACGACTGCAGGCCGTAGAGCAGTCCCGTCGGGCGGGTCGGCACCTGCGGCACGATCAGCGGGCCGTCGGCGCTCTGCGCGGCATCGTCGTCGAGCATCCGGAGATACGCCTCGGGGCTGCCCGGGTCCTGCGCCATCGTGTAGGTGACGGGCACACCTGCGGCCGCCAGATGCCGCAGCCACGGCCATTCGTGCTTGTCGTAGACCCGGTCGCTGACGAACTGGAACAGGCCACGGCCGACGGAGGCGAGCTCGTCGCCGATCGCCATGAGCTCCTCGTCCGGGGCGAACGTGCCCGGCTCGTAGCCATGGCGCGAACGGTGTTGGATCGTGCGGCTGGTGGAGACGCCGAGCCCGCCCTCGCGCACGCCGGCGGCCATCACGTCGGCGATTTGCGCGATCTCCTCGGCCGTCACGTCGTACTCGTGGGCCCGCTCCCCCATCACGTAGGCGCGCACGGCCGCGTGCGGGACGGTGGTGCCGACGTCGATCGTGCGCCGAAGCGCCGCGAGCGAGTCGATGTATTCGCCGAAGGTCTCCCAGTCCCAACGGATCCCCTCGGCGAGGGCCGTGCCCGGAATGTCCTCGATGGCCTCCATCAATTCGATCAGGAACGCCTGGCCGCCGGGCCGGACGGGCGCGAAGCCCACACCACAGTTGCCCATCACAGCGGTCGTCACGCCATGGTTGACGGACGGCATCATCACGTCGTCCCAGCTCGCCTGGCCGTCGTAGTGGGTGTGGACGTCGACGAATCCGGGCGTGACGAGGGCGCCATCGGCGTCGATCTCACGACGGCCCGGCTCGTCGACCCGGCCCACGGCGACGATCGTGTCGCCGTCGATCGCCACATCGGCGGTGCTCGGGGAAGCGCCGGTGCCGTCGACGACCGTTCCCCCACGTATCACGAGATCATGCATGTGCTCAGTGTGTCGCAGATGGTCCGAGCCGTGCGAGACTGGGACCATGTTGGTGTTCGACGGTGACTGCGGTTTCTGCACCTCCTCGGCTCGATGGATCGAGCGGCGGCTCCCCGCCGACGCGAGGGTTGAGCCGTGGCAGTCCATCGATCTGAAGGAGCTCGGCCTGACCGAGACCGATGTCCTGATGGCGGCGTACTGGGTCGGCGACGACGGGCGCGTCCACCGGGGCCATCGCGGCATCGGACGCTCACTCATCGCCGCAGGTGGCGCCTGGAAGGTCGTCGGCTGGGCCCTGATCGTCCCGCCCATCTCCTGGTTCGCCCGACTCGGCTACGCAGTGATCGCGAAGTACCGCTACAAGCTGCCGGGCGCCACAGACGCCTGCCGACTCCCCACCTGACGCTCAGTCGCGCGGCCAGACGGGATCGCGCTTCTCCAGGAAGGCGGTCATCCCCTCGCGCATCTCGGGGTTCATGATCGACCGCTGGAACACACGGAAGTCGTGCGGCCGCAGTTGCCGGTTGATGTCGTCCTTGATGGCCCGCCGCGAACCCGGGCCGCCACGGGCGACCGCGGCCACCGCGGCATCGACCGCGTCGCCGAAGTCGTCGTCGGGCACGACCTGCTGCACGAGTCCCATCTCCTGTGCCCGGGCCGCGTCGAAGGGCTCCATCGCGAACATGATCCACTTCGCGTTGCCCACGCCGACCCAATCGGCCAGGCGGGTCGCCATGAACACGTCCGGCGCACCACGCATGATCTCCGGCGCCCGGAACCGCGCGGACTCGGCGGCGATCACGAAGTCACAGTGCAGGGCGATGTCGAGGCCGCCGGCGTAGCAGAGCCCGTTGATCGCGGCGATCACGGCCGCGCCGCAGCGTTCGAGATGACGGAACGGGAAGTGGTCGGTGGGGTCCCACTCGGCGGAGAGCGTCGGGTCGTCGATCGCGTTGCCGCCCATGTCGCCGCCGACACAGAACACGTCGTCCGTGCCCGTCAGGACCAGCACGTCGATGTCCGGCTCCGTGTCGGCGAGGATCGCCGCCCGCTTCACCGCCCGATACATGTCCTGTGTCATCGCGTTGCGCTTCTCGACCCGGTCGATCCGCACCCGCAGCGCGTGGGCGTCGAAGTGGGCATGGACGCACGGCGAGCCGAGATCGATGACGTCCCCGTTGTCCATCGCCCTGATGGTGGCACACGGCCTTCGAGATGGCCCATCCCACCGTCTCGGGGCGGCG
>BQJV01000140.1 GCA_021604885.1 Acidimicrobiales bacterium | reverse complement strand
CTCGCGGATGTGGACGAGCCCGTCTATTTCGAGACCGGCGCCGTCATCATCACGCTCATCCTGCTCGGGAAGTGGTTCGAGGTGCGAGCGACGCGCCGCAGCGGCGACGCCATTCGTGCGCTCGCCGATCTCGGCGCCCGGGAGGTCGAGCTCGAGGACGGCAGCCGTATCGCGATCGACGACCTCGCCGTGGGCATGCGCTTCGTCGTCCGGCCCGGCGCTCGCATCGCGACCGACGGCGTCGTCGTCGACGGCCGCGCCGCCGTTGATGCTTCCATGCTGACCGGGGAGCCCGTACCGGTCGAGGTCGGCGTCGGTGACGAGGTCATCGGGGCCACGGTGAACACCGATGGCTCGCTGATGGTCGAGGCCCGCCGCGTCGGCGCTGACACCGCGCTGGCGCAGATCGTGCGACTGGTCCAGGAGGCGCAGGGGAGCCGCGCCCCGATCCAGCGTCTCGCCGACCGGGTGGCGTCGGTGTTCGTGCCGACGGCGATCGGCATCGCCGTGGTCACGCTGCTGACCTGGCTCGCCCTCGGCGAGCCGACCGCAGACGCGTTCACCGCCGCGGTTGCGGTGCTGATCATCGCCTGTCCGTGCGCACTCGGGTTGGCGACGCCGCTGGCGATCATGGTCGGCACCGGCCGGGCGGCCCAGCTCGGCGTGCTCGTGCGCGGCGCCCAGGTGCTGGAGGACAGTCGGCGCATCGACACGGTCGTGCTCGACAAGACCGGCACGATCACCGAGGGACGGATGACGGTCGTCGGTGCGGCCAGTGTCGGCGATGACACGGACGAGCTGGTGCGACTCGCCGCGGCGCTCGAAGCCTCGTCCGAGCACCCCATCGGGCGAGCGATTGCAGCCCATGCGCCCCATGACGCGCCGGTCACCGGCTTCTACAACGACGCCGGGCGCGGCGTGGCCGGCGCGGTCGACGGCACCCGCGTACGGGTCGGCCGCCGCGAGTTCTTCGACGAGGTCCCCGCGGAGGTCGAGGCGCTCGCCGGCGCCGACGAAGCGCTGGGTCGCACCGTGGTCTTCGTGGGCCGAGGCGGTGTCGCCGAAGGCGTGATCGCCGTGGCCGACGAGATCAAGCCCACCTCTGTCGACGCCATCGCGGCCCTACGGGAACGCGACCTCGACGTCGTCATGCTCACCGGCGACAACCCGGCGAGCGCGCAGGTCGTGGCGGAGCGGGTCGGGATCTCCTCCGTCATCGCCGGCGTCCTGCCGGACCAGAAGGCGGACACCATCACGGGACTGCGCGACGAAGGCCGCACGGTCGCCATGGTCGGGGACGGCATCAACGACGCCCCAGCGCTCGCCGCGGCTGATCTGGGCATCGCCATCGGCACCGGAACCGACATCGCCATGCAGGCATCCGACCTCACGCTCGTGCGCGGTGAGCTCCCCGCCGTCGTCACCGCGATCGAGGTCTCCCGCCACACGTTCGCCACGATCAAGGCAAATCTGTTCTGGGCGTTCGCCTACAACGCGGCGGCGATTCCGCTGGCGGCCTTCGGCGTGCTCAACCCGATGATCGCAGCCGGGGCGATGGGGCTTTCATCGTTGTTCGTGGTGGCGAACAGCCTGCGTCTGCGGGGCATGCAGGCTTAGGCCCTCGCGGGCTTCTCGTGGGAAGCTGGCGGGATGCCACGCATGAACCTCGAAGGAAGCTCGTCCATCATCACCGGCGGCGCGTCGGGCATCGGCGAAGCCAGTGCCCGCCAGCTCGCGGCGGCCGGATCCCGGGTCGTTATCGCCGATCTCAACGAAGAGAAGGGCCAGGCCGTCGCATCGGAGCTGGGCGGACTCTTCGTCAAGTGCGACGTGACCAGCACAGAGGACGCGGACACGGCCGTCGCCGCGGCATCGGAGATGGGTCCGCTGCGGGCGTTGGTCAACTCGGCCGGCCTCGGCTCCGCCGGCCGCACGGTCGATCGCGAGGGCAACCCCTTCCCGCTCGACAACTTCATCTTCGTGATCAACGTCAACCTGATCGGCTCGTTCAACATGCTGAGCCGGTCGGCGGCCGCGATGTCGAAGACCGATCCGGTCGACGACGACGGTGCGCGGGGCGCGATCGTGAACATGGCCTCCGCCGCGGCGTTCGACGGCCAGATCGGCCAGTGCGCCTACTCCGCCTCGAAGGGCGGCGTGGTCGGTATGACGCTCCCGATCGCCCGTGATCTCGCGGCCATCGGCGTGCGGGTCAACACCGTCGCTCCGGGCCTCATCGACACGCCGATCTACGGCGAGGGCGAGGGCTCCGAAGCGTTCAAGAACCATCTCGGCCAGTCGGTGCTGTTCCCGAAGCGCCTCGGCTCCGGTGAGGAACTGGCCTTCATGGTGATGGAGTGCATCACCAACCCCTACATGAACGGCGAGACCATCCGCGTCGACGGCGGCATCCGGATGCCGCCCAAGTGATCGCCGGATCCTGAAGGAGAACCTGCCATGAGCGATGCAATCCTGACCGAGCGGCGCGGCCGCGTCCTCGTCATCACCATGAACCGACCCGAGGCGAAGAACGCCATCAACGGCGAGCTGGCCAACGGCCTCTTCGCCGCGGTCGGCGAGCTCAACGAGGACTCCGGCCTCACCGCCGGCGTGCTCACGGGTGCGGGCGGTGCGTTCTGCAGCGGCATGGACCTGAAGGCCTTCGCCAAGGGCGAGGACATCGGGCCGATCCAGCAGTTCTTCGCCGCCGGGGCGGAGAAGCCGCTCATCGGCGCCATCGAAGGCTTCGCGCTCGCCGGCGGGTTGGAGATCGCGCTGTCGTGTGATCTGCTCGTCGCGGCCGAGGGCGCCAAGCTCGGCATCCCCGAGGTGAAGGTGGGTCTGTTCGCCGCCGGGATGGGCCTCATGCGTCTGCCCGCCCGTGTCGGCTACGGCAAGGCGATGGAGATGGCCGTCACCGGCGATCCGATCTCCGCCGAGGACGCGTACGCGTTCGGGCTGATCACCCGGCTGGCGTCGCCGGGCACGGCCGTCGACGTGGCGATCGAGCTGGCCGAGCGAATCGCGAAGAACGCGCCGCTCGGCGTGGCTGCCTCCAAGAAGGTCATCCGGGCCACGCAGGGCAACACCGAGGACGAGATGATGGCCATCCAGGCCGAGATGTACATCCCCGTGTTCACCTCCAACGACGCGAAGGAAGGGCCCGCCGCGTTCGCCGAGAAGCGTGAGCCGAACTGGACGGGCACCTGACGGCGAGGAGCGACATCGATGGGTGATGCACTCGTCACCGAGATCTGGACGTTGCAGGGCCTGACGGGCTCGACACCCGGGTTGCTCCACCATGAGGGCGGCCGGGTACGCCTCGAACTCCTCGATGACGACGACGAACTCCGGCAGGTCTTCGCGGTGCCGATCGACGCGGTCGAGGCCGTCCGGTGGCCGAAGCTGCAGATGAGTGCCGGATGCTCGTTCGTCGTGGGCGGCGAGAAGTACCGGATCTCGTTCCTGCGCCCGCAGAACACCCGCGTGCTCGCGGCCGACGCCTACGGAGCCGTGGCCGGCGTCGCCAGCATCTCGGGTGGTCGGTCCGCCGGGAAGGTGTGGCGGGCGCTGCTCGGCGGCTGAATCAATCGAGCGAGAGTCGAGGGTCGCGGGGCCGGCCCTTGCCGCTGTAGCTCTCGCGGTACGAGCCCGGCTCGTCGTTCGCCGTGCCGATGCCGTTGTAGGTCTTGTAGCCGAGCAGATCGCGCAGCTTCTCGGGCATCTCGCGCACCTCCTCGATGGGGATCGAGCGGAACCAGTTCGTGTACGGCCGGACCCACCCGGCGTGGTACGAGACCTGGAGTCCGAGCCGCCACTCATCCGAGGGATTGTCGGCCGCGCCGTGGAAGAGGGCGTGGTCGAACACGAGCACGGTGCCCGGGTCCATCTCCGGCTGGATGATGGCCGCCTCCTGCTCGGGCGTCTGCCCGAAGAGGAGGTCGAGTGGCTCGACCTGGCTGCCCGGCAGGACTCGGGTACCGCCGGTCTGCGGACCGAACGAGGTGACGACCCACATGGCCGTACATCCGATCGGCTGGGCGTGCGGCCGCGGGACCGGGACGAGCGCGTCGTCGGGATGGAGCGGCTGGATGTTGTCGCTGTGCGGCTTCAGGTCGATGCCGGAGAAGGTGGAGAGCAGGAAGTCCGCGCCGAGCACGCCTTCGACGACCGCGGTGACGGTCGGGTCGGCCGGTACGTCCCAGAACATCGGGTCGATGCGCAGCAGGCCGGCCGTGCGGAAGAACGAGCTGTCCTCCTCGGTTTCGCCGGGCTCGAGCGGACGGAGCGTGGCGGACTCGATCTCGCGGACCCGCTCGCGGTACGCGGCGGCGCGGTCGGCGTCGAAGACATCGCGGATGATGGTGTACCCGTCCGTCCGGATCGCGTCGACATGAGACTGGGTCTCGGGATCGAGCTCGATGTTCTGGGTGTCGAGCATGTGATCACGCCCTTCGGTCGGTGGTGGGGTCCACGGTACTCGTCGTCTAGTCGTCGGTCACGCTGGTGTACGGGAGGACAGGCCTGAGCCCGCCTTCCGCACCGACGGTGGCGTCGAAGATCCCGAGTCCCATGCCGTCGTTCGCATCGAGCTTTCCCGGCTCGATGCTGTTGAAGGGTTGTCCGGGGAGCTCGAACGTTCCCAGTTCGTACGCGGCGGCCTCGAACGCATCCGGCGTCAGGTCCGCACCGACGCGCTCGGCGATGATGTCGAACAGGCCGATGAGCCGGCACGCGGCCAGCAGCGGGGTCGCCCACTGGGGCTCGCCGTCGGGCACCTGCTCACTCGGAATCACGTCGATCCCGGGGTTGGCGGCCTCGAACGTCGCTTCGCATGCCCGGGTGGATTCCATGGCCCACACGTCTTCGGTGCCGAAGAGGGTGGGGCCGTAGGCGCCCTCGTAGATGGACGCCGGCCGCTCGTCGAACCCGCTGATACCCGCGAGATAGCTGCCGCCGTCGATGGTGAGAACGGTGCCGTCGAACCCGGCCTCGCGGATCAGCGGCAGGCCGAGCGCGATCGCCGACTGCACGATCAGCAGCGTGTCGATGTCGTCCGTCTCGAGGCGCTGGGAGAAGAGGCCGATCTGTGACTCGAGTTGCAGCTCGTCGCTCGACGCGGTGCTGGTGAACTCGGTCGTCAGGGTGCGCCCGAGGTCCGCGAGCTTCGGGTGCACGATGTCGACGGTGAGCCCCTGCCGCTCGCGATGATCGTCGAGGAGCGCCAGTCGGCCCTCCAGCAGACCCTGGTCCTCATAGATGTCGAGCAGGGCCGTGTAGCGCCGGTCCTGGGCCCACTCGGTCGTGATCCACGGGGCCTTCGCCCGGTCGAGGAGTTCCGGGCGGTGGGTGCCGCCGAGCACCATCGTCTCCTGCGACTCGATGATGCAGAGGATGCCCTCCAGTGCCGGACCGGCGAGGCTGCCCGTGACCGCGAAGACTTCTTCGTCCTCGACCAGGCGGATGCACATCTCCTCGACCGACGTGGCCTCGATCGGGTTGTACCGGTCGAACACCATCTCGATCTGACGACCGAACACGCCGCCGTTCGCGTTGACGTCGTCGATGATCGTCTGCCAGACGAGAGGGATGTCGCCGTAGTTGATGTCGACGAGCCCCAGCTCGCGCAGCTCGTCGAGGTCCGACCACACGACGCCGAGACGGATCGTGTCGGGCGTGACCCCGCGATGGCTCGCCGGCAGCGAAGGCTCGGCTGTGGTCGTGACCGTGGCGTCGACCGGCGGCGGTGCCGAGGTCGTCCCGGCGGGATCGGCCTCTGCCGTGCCGTCGCCACAGCCGGCGGCAAGCACAGCCGAGACGAGAAACACCGTTCCCATCACGCGCAGACGCATGAGCAAGTGTCCCCCGGATCGGCTCAGAGCGAAAGCGGCCGGGATCCGACGATGCCCGGAGGTCGATCGCGGGACCACTACCGTCGGGGGCATGGCCTGCACCCGTTCTCGCTCATGGACCATGGCCGTCATCGTGGTCGTGGCGCTGGTCGCTGCCGCATGTGGTGACGACGGAGGCGACGAGACCGCCGACACCACGACATCGGCGCCGGGCGCGGTCGCAACGGGGTCGACCACAACGGTTCCCGCGTCGACGACCGCGGCTCCGACCACCAGCACGGCGGCGCCGACCACGACGGAGGCCGGGCCGGTGAGCGACACCGTCTTCGTCACGGTCGACGAGATGGTGCTCGGTTGGTGGGACGGGTCGGCCTGGATCGAGACGGCTGAGGTGGAGACCGAGGTGCCGCCGATCGCGGGGGAGACGCTGCGCTCCGTCGAGGGCCTCGCCGACGTCGTGGCGGTCGAACCCGTGGCGAGCTGCATGCCGGAGGCCGGCGTCGTCAACTGGTGGATCGACGGCCTCGATGGTGTGCGGGCGAGCGGTGCCCACGATCTCCAGCCCCGCCCCTACGAGGTGATCGGGGCCGCCGATGCCCATGTCGACGCGATTCGTGCGGTCCTCGATGCGAACGGCGTCGATCCGGCCGTGCCGGTCGAGATCTCCCAGGTCACCCGGTTCGACATCGAAGGCGACGGCGTGGACGAGGTCGTGATCGAGGCCCAACGCTTCCCGGAGGGCCCGCTCCTGGGGTTCATCGACGAGGGCCACTACTCGGTCGTCGTGCTGCGGCGGGTGCTGCCGGACGACTCGGTGGAGAACATCACCCTCCACGCCGGGATCGCCGATCTCGAACAGGCGGGCCAGTACGTGCTGCGGGTGGATCTGGCCGGCCCGATCGACGTCAACGGCGACGGTGCCTACGAACTCGCCTCGCGCTGGTCCTACTACGAGGGTGGCGGTGTGAGCCTCTTCGAACTCGGTGCCGAACCGGCCGAGGTGCTCGTCGCCGGCTGCGGGGTCTAGCGCCCGTCAGCTCGGCCGATCACCGAGTGCGAATCCGAGCAGACCGGCGATCGTCGGCGCCCACGAGGTCGCCGCGGGTCGCTGTGCCGTGATGCGGGCGGCGAGGGGAGCGACGGCCGAATGCCCGCCGCCGACGACGGCGACCTGCGTGTCGCAGCGGGGGCTGCCGTGTGATCCGTGGAGCTCGTCGAGCCAGGGGCCGAAGACCTGGCCGGGTTCGCCCCAGACGAGCGTGTTGTCGTCGTCGAGGGGCTGGGCGCCGGCGACTTCGGGCAGCGTGAGGAGGGTGTCGACGGGCGGCCCGCCCATGACGAGCGCGGCCGTGCCCTCGGTCTCGACGAGGCCCGGGAGGCCTCGCTGATCCAGCGACGCCTGGACATCGAGACCGTGCTCGGTCACCCGCTCCTGGTCGTGGTCGCTGACCACCATGACGACGGTGTCGTCCCACGCCGGCCGGATGCGTTCGAGGAGCTGCCCGAGCGCGGCGTCCGTCGAGCGGGCGCACTCGGCGAGCTCGGTGGAATCGGGGCCGAACCGGTGCGCGGCCGTGTCCGGTTCGTTGAAGTGGACCACGGCGAGGTCGCACGCCAGCACGTCGATCTCGTCCACCGCGTCGATCACCGCGGCATCGGCGGCGTAGCGGAACGGGTCGAGGGCGACATCGGCGCGACGGCCGTCGGGTGGCCAGTGGACATCGGCCTCCATCCCGCCCATGACGCCGACCAGGTGGTGGTCACCGACGACGATGCCGG
>BQJV01000139.1 GCA_021604885.1 Acidimicrobiales bacterium | reverse complement strand
CCCGCTCCATGCGTCCGACGATCGACTCCTTCACGCCGAGTCGGTCCTCGGCGACGGCGCCCGGGTCGAAGCCGGCTCCGGTGTCGCGCACGAAGATCCGCACGCCGTCGTCCTCCACCTCCGCGTAGACCGACACCCGGTCCTGGCCGCTCCACTTCGCGGCGTTGGTGGCGGCCTCCCCCATCGCCCCGACGAGCGCCTCGAGGGCCGTATCCATCGGAATGTCGCCGACCACCACCGTCTCGACGGCGATGTCGAAGCGGTCCTCGACCACACCGGTCATCCGTTCGACCGAGTTGCGGAAGGTGGTGGCGGACGGGTCGTCGGTGTCGGCGTATAGCCAGCGGCGCAGCTCACGCTCCTGCTGGCGGGCCAGGTGCGCGACCACCTTCGCGTCGTCGGTTCGTTGGATCAGGGCGAAGGTCTGGAGGACCGAGTCGTGCAGATGGGCGGCCATGTCGGCGCGGGCATCGGCGTGCAGACGGCGGCGACGCTCGTCGGTGCGTTCCCGCATCAGGCCCGTGATCCACGGTCCGACAATCAGCGCCGCACCGGACAGCACGAGCACGGTTGCGAGCAGGCTCGATCGCACCACGTCGAACGAGAGGTCGCCAGCGATCAGCGCGGTGATCCCGAGCCCCACCACGATGATCCCCGCGGCGACCCGCAACGCCTCCGAGCGGGTCGAGTCGAAGTTCGGGCGGACGTACCAGACGACGCCGCCGACCGCGAGGCCGACGTTCAGCACCGGCCAGGCGACGATCGGCGGCAGGCCGAGACCGAGCGCATCCTGGACGAGGACCACCCCGACCACGATCAACGCGAGCCCGACACCGCGACGCACCTCCGGGGAGTCCTCCGCCGCAACCGACGTGGGGGCCTCCGGCATGGCGAGCATCGCGAGCAGATAGAGCGGTGCGCCGATGCCGGTGACGCCGAGCACCACTGCGGCGATGCGCATCACCTGCGGGTCGACGTGAACGGCGCGGGCCAATCCCGCGCAGACGCCTCCGATGACCCGGTCGTTCGTCGAACGGGCCGGGATCGGACGGCTGGGGGCCGCGTCGGCGGGCGCCGCCGGATCGGGTGTGGCCGTGTCGTTCACGCCCTCCATCGTCGCACGAACCCGCCGGAAGCGGCTCAGGGCCGGCCCCGGAGTCATCCCCGAGTCCTCAGGGTCGAATCAGGGTTGACCCCGATGGGCGAACGCCCGTCGAAGCGTCAAGGTGGAGGCATGAGCGATACGACCGACCAGGATCCAACCCCTCCGGATCCGACCGAGGAGACCCCCCTTCCTCCTCCGTCCGCAGGTCCCACCGGACCGCCCCGACGGCTGCGCCGCAGCCGAGACGATCGAATGATCTCGGGCGTGTCCGGTGGGATCGCGGAGTACTTCGCGATCGACCCGATCATCGTTCGCCTGGGCTTCGTCGCCCTCGCGCTGCTCGGTGGCAGCGGGATCGGCGTCTACCTCATCGCGTGGCTGGTGATGCCCGACGCGACCGAGGACGAGAGCGCCGCCCTCAGCGCACTGAGGGGTGGCCACCGTCCTGGCGGTCGCCCGATCGTGGCCCTCGGCCTGGTCGTCCTCGGCATCCTCATCTTCTCCGGCTCGCTGTTCTGGTCACCGTTCGAGGGCGGGCTGTTCCTTCCGCTCCTCGTCCTCGCCGCGGGCATCGCACTGCTCGTCTGGCCGGCCGACGGTCCCCGATTCCAGGACACGTGGTCACGCCAGGACGGCGAGTGGCGAGCCGGACGCGACGCGATGCGTGGTGAGTGGCGCCGCGAGCGCCAGGCCTGGCGGGACAGTCGTCGCCAGTGGCGACACGGCTACCAGCGCGGGGTGGAACCCGACACGGGCTCGCCGATGCCGGACACCCCTCCCCTGCCGCCCCGTCCGCGCCGACGGCATCGCCCGCGGCCCCGGCCCTTCCTGGGGCCGCTGGCGATCGCCGGCCTCCTCGCGTTCACCGGCCTGTCCGTCCTCGCCGACCAGGTCGGCTGGTGGGACACGGAGCCCGCCTCGTTCCTCGCCATCTGCCTGATGATCATCGGCGGTGTGCTCGTCGTGTCCGCCGTGCTGGGCCGGGCTCGCGGCCTCGTCTGGCTGGGCGTCCTCATCCTGCCGGTCGCCTGGGCGGTCGCCGCCATCGACCTGACCTGGTGGGACGGCGTGGGCGAGGAGCTCGTGACCGTCGACTCGATCGAAGAACTCGAGGACGAGTACCGCTTCGGGATCGGGCAGCTCCACGTCGATCTCTCGGACCTCGACCTCGACGGGGACACCCGCGAGCTGGCCGTCGGCCTCACAATCGGCGAGCTCAAGGTCTTCGTGCCGTCGACCATGGGTGTCGAGATCGACCTCGACGGCCGTATGGGGTCCGTCATCGTCAGCGACGGTGGCCTCCGTCTGAACGACGACGGCATCGACGTGGAACTGGACCGTGTCGCCGGTGACCCCGCCGGCGGGACCCTCGTCCTCGACATCGATGTCGGCATCGGCGAGGCCGAGGTCATCGTGTGTGGCGCAGGAGCCGTGCCGTGCCCCTGATCGCCCTACCCCTTCTGCCCTTCTGCCTACTCGGACTCGTGCTCGCCATCGTGTTCGACTTCACCTCCCGGGAGCCCTGATGGAACGCCACCCCCTCGACCCTGTCGCCCTCGTCACCGGACTGCTGTTCGGGTTGGCCGGCCTGGCGATCTTCGTCGACCAGCAGTGGGACGATGTCGACGTCACCGCCTTCGCCGGCGCCGGCGTCATGGTCATCGCCCTGCTGCTCGCTGGTCTCGTGGTCGTCCGCCACCTGCAGGATCCCGAACCCCCTCGTCCGGGCGACCAGCCCCCACCCCCTCGTTCTGGGTGAACGGGGGCGCGGATTCCAGCGCTCCGTTCACCCAGAACGGGGATGGGTGAGAACGGGGATGGGTGCGGGGTGGCGCTACCGTGACGCCGTGCGTCTGTACGACACGGCCCGGGGCGAGGTCGTTCCCTTCGAACCCGGCAACGACGTCTCGATCTACGTGTGCGGGATCACCCCCTACGACTCGACCCATCTCGGCCACGCGAACACGTACCTCACCTACGACCTGCTGATCCGGCGGTTGGAGGACCTCGGCCACACCGTGCGTCTCGTGCGCAACATCACCGACGTCGACGACTCGATCCTGCCCAAGGCGCGTGAGCTCGGCATCGACTTCCTCGAACTCGCCGCAGCGGAGACGGCGCGGTTCCACGGCGACATGGAAGCCCTCGACACCCGGCCGGTCCATGCCGAGCCGCACGCGACCAAGTGGATCGCCGAGATGGTCGACCTGATCACGACGCTCGACGCGAACGGCCACGTCTATGTGGTCGGCGGAACGGTCTTCTTCGATGTCGCCACCTTCCCGAGCTTCGGGTCGGTCAGCGGCTACGACGAGGCCACCATGATCGAGTTCGCGGCCGAGCGGGGCGGACGCCCGGACGATCCCCGCCAGCGCAATCCGCTCGACTTCGTGCTCTGGCAGCCCTCACTCGACGATGAGCCGAGCTGGGACTCGCCGTGGGGCGCCGGCCGACCGGGCTGGCACATCGAGTGCAGCGCCATGTCGATGGGCATCCTCGGCACGACGATCGACCTGCACGGTGGCGGAAGTGACCTGATCTTCCCCCACCACGAGTGCGAGCGGGCGCAGAGCGAGGCCGCCACCGGCGAGCCGTTCGTGCGCCACTGGATGCACTGCGGGATGGTCGCCTACGAGGGCACCAAGATGTCCAAGTCGCTGGGCAATCTCGTGTTCGTGAGCGAACTTTCGAAGACGGCGGACCCGCGGGCGATCCGGCTCGCGCTGATGGGCCACCACTATCGGGACGACTGGGAATGGTTCGACGGCCACATCGAACAGGCCGCCGCCCTGCTCGATCACCTGCTCACGGCGGCCGAGGCCGCGAGCGGACCCGACCCCGCGCCGTACGCCGCCCGCGTCCGCGCCGCGCTGGACGACGACCTCGACTCCCCCACGGCGAAAACGGCGCTGACAGAGCTCGCCGACGCGATAACCGCCGGAGGCGACGACCCGTCGGCGCCTACCGTGTTGGCCGAATTGGGTGCGCTCCTCGGCGTCGCCCTCGACCGTCCCGCTGCTCCCGTCTCCTGAACCTCTCACCTGAACCGATGCGCCTCTACGACACCGAATCCGGCGAGATCCGACCGCTCGAGCTCCGCGACCCCGGCAAGGTGTCGCTCTACGCCTGCGGGCCGACCGTCTACGACCATCCCCACCTCGGCCACGCCCGCCAGGCGATGACCTACGACATCGTGCGCCGCTATCTCGAGTGGTGCGGGCTCGACGTGCACCACGCGGCCAACGTCACCGACATCGACGACAACATCATCAACCGGGCGACCCGGGAGGGCTCGACTGAGCCGGAGATCGCCGCCGTCTGGAAGGACGTCTACGACGCCGCGATCTTCGACGGGCTCGACATCCTCCGCCCCCACACCCGCCCGCATGCGACGGAATACGTGGACGAGATGGTCGCGTTCATCCAGACGTTGGTGGACAACGGCAGCGCCTACGCGAACGACTCCGGCGTCTATCTGCGGGTGGCATCGGTGAATGACTACGGCGGGCTCGTGCACCGCTCGCTCGACGATCTGCGCGAAGGCGCCGGTGCCCGGGTGGAGGTCGACGACACCAAGGAGGACCCGCTCGACTTCGCGCTCTGGAAGGCCGCGAAGCCGGCCGAACCGACCTGGCCGTCGCCCTGGGGCGAGGGCCGACCGGGCTGGCACATCGAGTGCGTCGCGATGAGCCTCGACGTGCTCGGCGACGGGTTCGACCTCCACGGCGGCGGCACCGACCTCGTGTTCCCGCACCACACCAACGAGCGGGCCGAGGCGATTGCCGCGGGTCGCGACTTCGCCCGCCACTGGATGCACAACGCGATGCTCAACATCGACGGCGAGAAGATGTCGAAGTCGCTCAACAACTTCCGCACGATCCAGGACCTGCTCGACGAGCATCCGCTGAACGGACGGGCGCTGCGGCTCCTCCTCCTGCAGACCCACTACCGCAAGACCATGGAGATCAACCCCGAGGTCATGGAACAGGCCCGCGGTGGCATCGAGCGCATCGATGCGATGGGCCGCAAGGCTGCCGCCGCCGGCGTCTCGACCGACGGCGCCGCGCTCGACGCCGACGCCGTCACCGCCTTCCGAACGGCGATGGACGACGACATGGGTACGCCCGAAGCGGTCGCCACCGTCTTCGAGACCGTGCGGCGAGCCAATGCCGCGCTCGACGCCGGAGAGGACGCGGCGGGTCTCGTCGCCACTGTGGTCGATCTCGCCGGCGCGCTCGGCATCCGCGTGGGCGACGCAGGCGCCGGCGGAGACGACGACGCCGAGATCGACGCGCTCGTCGCGGCCCGCACCGACGCCCGCTCGGCGAAGGACTTCGCCGAGGCGGATCGACTGCGCGACGAACTGACCGCCCGCGGCATCGTGGTCGAGGACACGCCGACCGGGCCGATCTGGCATCGCGGCTGACCTGATCTAGCGTCGCCCGCATGGATCGCGGCGGCGACATACCCGAGGGTCTGGAGATCCTCGACGCCGAGGGTGCCGTGATCGCGGCGGGTACCGAGTCGGCACCACCGCCAACCGAGCCGGCGCCGGCCCGAGGCCCGCGTCGATGGTCGCTTCTCGCCGGTGCTGCGGCGATCGTCGCGGTCGCCGGCCTCGTGGTCGTCCTCCTCTTCGCCGACGACGAGCCGGCCGCCGAGCCACCGGCGTCGCTCGGCATGCTCGCCGGCGCCGAACTGGCCGTCTCCCCGGAAGCTGCCGCGAGCTACCCCCTGTTCGGTCGCGCGTGGCAGCACGAGCTGATGGTCGGTACCCCAGTCGGATGGACGTTCGTCGATCTGAACACCGGTGCCCAGCGCACCGTCCCCGTACCGGAAGACGACAGAAGGGAAGCGACCGTCCGCGACGGACAGGTCTTCGTCGCCGTCGACGACACGATCCATCGTCTCGATGGAGACACGCTGACCGAGGTCTGGAGGGCCGAACTGCCGCCACTTCGCGAGTACGTCTCTCTCGGGCACGGCGTGGCGCTGCTCCACGATTTCGACGACGAGCTGCTGATGTTCGACGTTGCGACCGGAAACGCGCTCCAGCCGGACCCGAGTCGGAGGATCGAGCTCGCCGCCGGCGTTGCCTACGCACAGCAGGGTCAGCACATCCGGGCGTTCGAGGGTTCGGGGACGGTGTCGACCTGGGCGACCGGCGAGCTCCTGGACTCGGGCGCCCACTCCATCCTCTGGCGCTCCTGCGACGAGGCCGCCTGTTCGTTCTGGGCCGGGACGCCAGATGATCCGAGAGCAGTACCACTCGACGCGACGACTGCCGGCCATGTCTTCCTCGAACGCCTGGACTTCTACCCCGAGTTCCGGACCTCGGGCATCGAGATCATCAGCCCGACCGGACGCCTTGCCTGGTCGATTCGACCCTTCGGCGAACCCGGCTTCGAGATCGAGCTGGTCGATCTGGTGACGGGCGACTTCGCGGGACTTCCGCGAGACGGCTTCGACCTGGGAGTCTTCGACCCCGACGAAACCGTCCTGGCCACGTCGGACGACAGCGAAGTGCTGGTGGTCGACACGGCCACGGGCTCGGTGGTCGCGATCCCGGGTGTCGAGGCGAGCCCCGGCACCCTCCTCTTCGTGCCGCTCGGCTGAGCGCCTAACGTCGCCCGCATGCCGATCCTCGACCCGCCGGCCACACTCCACCCGCTGCCGCCGCAGCTTCCGGACGTGCCCTGGCCCACCGACGGGTGGCCGACCGGGCCGCTCCCCGACCATGTCGACGGCGACGCACTCGAGCGGCTGCTCGACCGGGCGTTCGGCCCCGATCCCGAACCGGAGTTCGGCGAGTCGTCGGCGACGTTGATCGTCCACGAGGGCCGACTCGTGGTGGAGCGCTACGGGCCGAACGCCGATGCGTCCACGCCCCTTCTCTCGTGGTCGATGGCCAAGTCGGTCACCCACGCGCTCGTCGGTCTACTGGTCGACCGGGGCGAGCTGGATCCCCACGCGCCGGCAGCCGTACCCGAGTGGACGGCCGACGACCCCCGCGCCGCGATCACCCTGCACCAGATGCTGCGCATGGTCGACGGCCTCGAGTTCAACGAGGCGTACGCGATCCCGGAGGACGGTGAGGAGGCGGCCTGGTCACACTGCATCGACATGCTGTTCGGGGCCGGCACCGACAATCCGGCCGCGTACACCGCGGCTCGTCCGGCGGCCCACGAGCCGGACACCGTCTTCAACTACTCGAGCGGCACGACCAACCTCGTCGCCCGGATCGTGGGCGACCACATCGGCCGCGGCGACGCGGCCCGCGCCTGGATGCACGAGCATCTCTTCGGCCCGATCGGCATGCACAGCGCCGACCCGACGTTCGACACCGCCGGCAACTTCATCGGCAGCTCCTACCTCCACGCGACTGCGCGGGACTGGGCCCGGTTCGGGCTCCTCTATCTGCGCGGCGGCGAGTGGGACGACCGCCAGATCGTCAGTCGGGCGTGGATCGACGACGCCCGCACGACGCGGGCCCGCGACGAGGACGGCGGCGAGTACGGCGCGCACTGGTG
>BQJV01000138.1 GCA_021604885.1 Acidimicrobiales bacterium | reverse complement strand
CCGACATCGAGGCGGGCGCACATGAGCTCCGGCTGAGTGCGGTGGCGGCCGACGGTGCGGAGTCGGTCTGGCGTGAGCCGGTCACGGTCGCCACGGCCAACGCCGACTCGCTCGTCGGCGGCCGGGCCCTGGCGGGGATCCTGCTCGTGATTCTGGCGCTGGCGCTCGGCGTGTGGGCGTGGCGTCAGCGACGCGAGACGCAGGTCAGTTGACGGTCGCCCCCGTCCCACGACTGCCGCGACGGCGAGTACGCGGTTCCGCCGAGCGCTCCGCACCGCTGGGTCAGGAAGGCGCGATCGCCCGGGTAGGTGTCACCGACGAGGTCGAGTTCGAACAGGACGGTGAGTACGTCGTCCCCCTCCTCATCGCATGAAACACCCGTCACTGTGCCCTCGGTCTGTGCCAGGGCCGCCTCGCTTCCCCGGAAACAATCCCCCGTCCGGAGATCGGCGACTGGTGTGTCGTCGTCTCCGGCGAGCCACAACCAACCGCCGATCGCGAGCACGAGGGCGATCGCGACACCACCGATCAACCGAGGCGACGCACGAAGCCTCCTCCTCTTGGTCGGCTGACGACGTGGCGGGGGGAGCAGCGGCGGGGAATCGATGTCGTCCATAGGCAACCGCTACGGTACGACGACTGTGCGGAGCAATCCACCGGCGAAAGGCGATGACGAACATGAGTGACGAACCCAATGAGACCGGGACGGTCATGGGCCCGTCCCCCGATGGAACACCGAGTTCCGTGCCTTCTGCCCCGCCGTCCAGCCCGCCAGTCGCACCGCCGACGACACCGCCTGTCCCCGCGCCTCCGGCGGTGGAGGCGGTGCCGCCGGTCCCCGATGTGGTCCCGCCGACCCCGGAGCCGCGGGTTCCTGACCTGCCGGTCGAAACGGTTGCCGGACCGCCGCCGACCCCGCCGACGGATGACCCCTCGACGCCGACCCCCGAACCGACCGGCGGGGGCGGCCGGCCGAAGTGGCTGCTCGCCGTTCTCGCTCTCGTGGTGTTGGCCGTGATCGGCGTGGGTGCGGTGATCATGCTGAGTAGCGATGACGACGATTCTGCGGTCGGCGACACGTCGGTCGGCGCGGGCCGCTCCGAGGCCCTTATCCAGGTGTTCGAGGACGGCGAGATCGACACCTTCGTCCTCGAGCCGGGTTCGACAATCGAGCGCGAGGACCGAATCTCTCGCGGTGCGAGCACCTTCTCGCTGCTCTACGAGGGCGGTCGCGCCGATCGTTTCAGTGGAACGACCCCTCCGAGCTCGAGTGGCACCTACGTGCCTCTGCTCGTGGGTTCCCGCATCGTCGTCCTCGAGAACGACGGGTCCGACGAGTACGTCCAGACGATTGACGTCGACACGGGCGAGACGGTGGAGCTGTACTCGGTCGACGCGTTGGACGACCGCTTGGCGGTCACGCACGATCGCGGCACCTACGTCTACGTGGTGTCCTCCGGAGAACGGCAGACGTGTCTGGTTGCCGACGGGCTCGTCGAGCCCACCCGACTCGCACGTACGACGTCGTGTCGCGCGATTCCCGGCGGCGTTCTCGCCATCGACGAGGACGACGGACGCTATGAGGTCGAGAAGCTCGATTACGACGGCGCGACCGTGTGGGCGGCGACCTTCGACGTCTCGCCGTCGATCCACCTGGGAGACGGCGGGCCGGGTTACATCTACGCCGAGGAGCGCGACGGCCGCAATCGTTTCGTCATCGTTCGCGATCTTGCCACCGGCGAGGAGGTCGGCCGCTCGAGCAGCGGGTTCACGGCCGAGGCCGTCGTCGGCTCGGATGGCGGAAAGCTGCTCGTCGCGGTGAGCGATGGCAATGGCGATCAGACGCTGGAGATTGTCGAGCCCGGCGTCGAGACGCCGACGGAAATCCTCACGACCGACGAGCGGGTGCGGGCGTCGTTCCTCGGCGAGAACCGAATCGTGTACATCGCCGGTGAACCGCGCGACGAGGACGGTGAGCTCCGCCGACAGGATCTCGTCGCGCTCGATCTCGACACGCTCGAGGAGACTGTCGTGCTCGACGAGCGCGGCCTGTCGATGGCGGTGGTCGATGACGCGCTGATCGCGATGGCGGGTGACGACGCCGAGCTCGAGGTCTGGACGGCGCCTCGGCGTTCGCTCCAGTTGGTGTCGTCGGTGGTCGCGGACTCCGACGACCCTCGGGTGCGTTCCTACTGGCTGTCCGGGGACACGCTGGACGTGTTCGTCAGCAGCTCGGATGAGGGGTCGGGCGTTCTGTATCGCACTCCGCTCGGCGGCGAGGGCACGCCGATCATCGAGGACGTCGACGAGGTACAGCTCCTGGACACCAATGGTGGTGCGACGCTGTACCGAACGCTGGACGACGTGGAGCAGACGATGTGGTACGTGGCTCCAGACGGCGTCTCGACCGATGTCGACGAGGGCGACCGGATCCGCGCGTGGTTCGACCGGAGTGGTGACAACATCATCTACCTCGACCAGGAGATTGACGAGCCGTTCGGCGAACTCGTGTCCGTCAAGGTCGACGAGAGCGGACCGGCCGAGACCATCGCCGACGAGGCGTCATTCTTCGTCCCGCTGTGGCGGAAGGAAGGCCCGGTGCAGAGAGGGATCGCAGAGACCACGGTGCCGACGACCGACGGGTGCGCATCGGAGTCCGCGTCGACCAGGGTCGGCAGGACCTTTTCGGACACCGCGACGACGTCCGGACCGATCTCGATCTGCCTCTCGAGCATGGGCGAGTGGATCGACTTCGAAGTCGAGGCGGACTTCAACGGCAGCATCGAGATCTATGACCTCGAGACGGACGCCTTCCTCGATTCATTCGGGATGTTCGATTTCCAGGACTACTCGCTGCCGTTCGGTGCTGTCCGCGTCGAGGTCTGGGCGTGGGAGGAGGCTGACGACATGAGCTTCAGTATCTCGTTCGTACCGAGCTGATCGGTCGCGGCCGGCGACCACTCGACCACTGGGCGGCGCCGTCCGGTGTCCGCGCTCTTCGCGCCGATCTGCCGCATCGGCCACCGCTTCCAGAACGTGGTCACCGCCGCCGCAGTCGAATCGTGGGGACGTTCGCCGACGGGATACCGTCTCCGCGGGCTGTCCGACACGTTCTGCCTATCGGAACCTGTGGTCGTCCGAACCCGCCCTGACTCGTTCGGTGTCTGAGAATCAACCGAATATCGAACCCCCAATTCGCGGCGCTTCGGTGATCGGGAGACGATCGTCGCGATGCAGGACAGGAGGTTCACAGACGCGCCGCAGGCGAGTTGCCCGCGAGCGACCTCCGTCGAGTTGGTCTGTCTAGTCGGCCACGTGCCCTGTCCATTGCTGGCCGTCCCAGTAGCGGAGGCGGTTCTCCCCATGCGGGTCGGGATACCAGTCGGGTGCGGCAGTAAATGGTTCCTTCACGCCCGGTCCCGTCGGCGAGTTCGCCGCGGCGGCTTCGGCTTCCGCGTTCGGCTTGGGGGTTCGGTGGTCCGTCCACTGGGCCCCGTCCCAGTAGCGCTGCTCCGCACCACCGTCCGGGTCGGGATACCAGCCGGCCGGCGTCTCGGAGACCGGCTCCGGGTCCGCCTCCGCCGACGTGTTCTCGGAGTCATCGGCCGGGCGGACCTTCACGTAGTTTCGGTATTGCCCATGGGTGAGACCGAGGTGAGCCCGGAGCGCCACCGCGAGCACGCCGCTGGCCGTGTAGGTCGTCGGCTGCTTCGTGTCTGCGTCGGTGGGCGGATTGTTTCGCTCCCTCTCGAGGACGTCCTCGTACTGGTCGTCGAGGAGTCTCGCCACGTCGGCCGTGGCGGTGAAGCCACTCAGGCCGAGCTCGGTTGCGATGGTCACGAGATCGTCGGCGGAGATCCCGCGGCGATCGGGGAGTCGGGTCTGGCAGAAAGCGGCAAGCGCGTCGAGATCGAGGTCGCCTGGTGAGACATATGTCGGGTCGTCGCCGAGCGCGGCGATGTCTCGCTCCACGATCGGGTCGGGCCCGATCGTCGTCCCGAGGGGTCGCTTGCCCTTCTGTTCCTCAGCTGCGCGCTCGGCTTGCCGTCGGGCGACGGCATCCTCGTGCCGTTGCACTTCGACCGGGTCCACTCGTAGCGGCTCTTCGAGACCGCGAAGCGCAAACGACACGTTTCCCAACTCCCGCCGTCGCTCGCCACAGACGCGCGGGTGATTGAACTCATCTCGGCTCTTGTAGAGAACGGGCAGGACGCCCACGAGGTCGTGTGCGTAGTTCCGGCCGCCGACGTAGTCCTCACGAGCCTGGTTGAGCCGGGCCCGGTAGTCCGTCGACATCTCCGGGCGCTCGAGCCGGTCGTCGACGAGGGCCGAGCCGGCCGCCGCGAGGAAGTCATTGGCTGCAACTGATGCGGAGCGAGGGTCGAACCCGATACGGAGGAACCGTCGATACCGGGGCGCGATCGGCGTGCTACCGACGAATTGTTGCTTCGCATCCCGGTTGGCGGCCATGCCCAATGCGACCCACGGTTCCGTCTTGGAGGCGATCATTCCCTCGATCCAGATCCACCGCACGTGGCCGGCGTGGCGAGTGCCGTGTCGCTTCAGGACCTTTCGCTGAACGACGTTGATCGGCAGGTCGTCAGTGACGAAGACGAGACGCTTGGTCGTGACCATCACGGTCACCGGTGTGAGCTGAGCCCACTCGAGGCTTCGCCCGTCATCGACGTTCGGGCCATGACGGAAGTACTCACTGACATCCGATGCCGTCGCTGTCAGCAACGTCTCCTCGCCCGGCTCGAGAACGATGTCCCCATTGGGTCCGAGGACCGGGTATGCCCGCCCGTACGACCTACCGTTGAATTCGAGACGCGTGTCGACGAAGTGGCTGAAGACCCCGTCGACCGGCGGCTCACCTTTCCATTTCGCCATTTGACTCCTCGTTCGTTCCCGGCGGGTGTGATCCCGTCATTCGGCGGACCTTGCGGCTGCGTGGCCGCCGCGCCGGCCGGGGCAGTCACTCGCCATCCTGGCTCAGCTCCAGTGCGCGGAGCTCGAGCAGCTCGCCACCTGTCCCGACGTAGTTGACGGCGATGTGGTTGTTCGTCGCCCACGTGAGCGGGTGGATCGCGAGTACGAACTCGTCGGTCGAGTGGAGGACCGTGAGTTCGTGCGGGACGACCGGTTGATCGAACTCCTCGATGTCGATGACGGAGAACGAGGTTCGAGCCGTTCCGTGAGGCGTCGTCGTCCGCGGGTCTCGCCACGCAACGAACAGAAGGCGACCGTCCGGTGACAAGGCATGCGCCACGGGTCCGACCCACCCGTCTTCGCGCGGAGATGACTCGAAGATCGGGGTCAGTGTGTCGGATCGCGGTTCGTAGACGAACAGCGACGACGGACCACCCGACTGGGCTCCGGTCTGGACAATGGACCGTGTGCCGTCGTTGTAGAGGAGGAACCGGCCGTCGCTGAGTTCGCCGACTGCGGGCAGTCCGGGCAGACCGGGGACCGTGACCCCGTACTCCTCGTGCTCTGCCGCATACGGAGCGAACGCCCCGGTGAAGTCGCCCAGCACGTCGACGCGATCCCGGGCGGCGTCGATCACGTGGAGCTTGCCTTCGCCGGTCACGACGACCCTGCCGTCGCGGAGCACGAGTGGCTCCTGCCAATGGCGATCCCACTCGTAGCGGGTGGAGACCTGGTCGTTGAACGTTCGTTCATACGACGGCGACCCGACCGATGACAGCACCTCGCCGTCGAGTGTCACGTCGATGAGGCTCGTCCAGTAGTCGTTCGACACACCGCTACGCAGCAGCGTGAGGGTCTGATCGCCCGACCAAGCGGGCGGAGAGTCCCGGTCGGTGTTGCCGATTCCGTCGGGGCTGCTGTCGACGAACCCATCGTCGGTCACGACCGAGACCCGCTCGGCCTCGATGTCGTAGACATAAACGTCTCCGAGCGTGGTGAACGCGACGAGTTCCTGCGTCGGACTCCAGGCCGCGGGCAGGCCTGTCGCAAGGCCACCGATCTCCACGATGTTGCCCCGGACGCATGACCGGCTGTCCGACGCGAGTTCGAGGGCACACCACGCGCGGATCGAGTCATCCGCCTCGTCCGGTTCCTCGTCGAGGCCGACGACGATGCGTCCGTCGGGCGACAGTGACACGTCGACGAGATCGATCGAACGCACGACGGCGAGCTGGATCGCGTCCGCCTGGAGGGGAGCAGCAGTCGCAGCAACGGGCGTGTGCGAAGCCCCGTCCGCGTTGTCACCGTCATCGCCGCATCCGACCAACACGAGAGTCGCGGCCGCGACCGCGGCGAGGCGGAGCGGCGTGCTCCTCGATCCGACGATGGTGCGGCAGTTGTTCGGTCGGTGGTGCATCGCTTCGCGGGCCCGACCTAGCCCACCGTGACCTTGCCGGCGCTCGTCATCAACATCGGGGCCTTGTACGAGAGCGTGGTCTCGGACCCGTCGGCCAGCTCGAGCGTCGTCGACGACGTGCCGACCGCGCGACCGAAGTACTGGAACGAAATATCGACCTGGTGCGACCCCGGTTCGAGCGGGCGGGTCTGGGAACCCCATGGGACCCTTTCCGCTACGCCGTCGATGGTGAGGTTGATCTTGGTCACGTAAAGGAATATCGCGAGGGGACTGTGCTTGGTGTTGATCGTCAGTGATGCCGCCATGGTGGATCCTTGCTCGCGTGGTCGTCGACGAACAGTAGGCGTGATTCGACGCGGGGGAGTGTGTCTCGCTCCGCTGGCAGAGGCACGATCGCGTGTCGACCATGGCGAGGACCAACATCGAGATCGATGACGACACGCTCGAGGTCGTGATGCGCCGCTATGGCCTCCGCACCAAGACGGAAGCGGTCGACCTGGCCCTGCGGCACCTTGCCGGCCTGCCGATGACAACGGCGGAAGCGTTGAACATGCGCGGGGCTCGAAGGATCGCCGCGCGTGATTTCGCCGCGATCGCCGGCGTCGTGCCCCTCGATCTTCATCCGGCAACGCCACCGCTCGGTGACCCGTAGGTCCCGGCGGGGCGCTCCTCGCCCCGCCGAGACCTCCCGGCGCATCAGCTGACGTGGTAGCGGATCACGGCGTCGAAGGTGACCTCGTCGCCGATGCCACCGAGATCGGTGATCGCCGTGCAGCGGTCATCGGCGGCGTCGCCGGTGAACCCGTAGTTGGCGCACAGCGGCATGTCGGCGATGTCGGCGAGGGTCACCGACCCGGAGTAGGCGACGTTCCAGTTGATGCCGTGGCACTCCAGCCCGCTGACCGGCGCTTCGCAGAAGCCGAGCACCGAGACATCACGCTCACCGGCCCACACGGCCAGGTTCGACGTCGCCTCGTCCGGCGCCAGGTCGACGACGACGAAGTTGTAGGCGTCGGGCCACATGGTGGCTCCCTCGCTCAGCTTCTGCTCGGACCGGGTGCCGACCAGCACACCGTCGTAGGCGAAGCCGAAGCGGATCTCGCCCTTGCCGATGAGGTCGCCGTTGTCCTTGACGTCGATACGGCCGACGGAGATCACGACCTCCTGCTCGGGCGCCGGCGGCGTCGTGAACGAGCCGACCTGGTAGTCGCGCTTGCCGTTGGTATCGGTGGCCCGCAGCAGCACGTGGTAGGTCGTGTCGCCCTCGAGCGCATTCATGTTCAGCTTCCAGGTCGTCCACGGCTCCGGCGTCTCGTAGTGAAACGCCGGGTCGGCGATGGTCGGGACGGTGCCGGACTG
>BQJV01000137.1 GCA_021604885.1 Acidimicrobiales bacterium | reverse complement strand
CACGTCTGGGACGTGTCCTCGTACTTCGGGGCGTCGCTCGCCGCCCTGCACGATCTGGCCTCCCGGCGGGGGTACGAGCTGGTCGGCTATGACTCGATGGGAGTGAATGCGTTCTGGGTGCGAGCCGGCGAGCCGCACGGCCTGCGGGCCCTGACCCCGGCGGAGGCCTGGGTCGCACCGGGCTACGGCATCCCCGTGTGGGGCCGTCGGATCGGGTTCAGCCCCAGCGCCCGACCCTTCGTGCGGGTCTGACGGCGCCCGCTTTTTCAGCGGCCCGCCTCGACCGACCCCTGGGGTATGGGTAACGTTTCTCTTCGTGACTCCTGGGGGCGGAATCCGACGATGACCTCGCACGACGTCGTCGTCGTCGGCGCTGGTCTGGCGGGCCTCGCCGCCTCGATCCGGCTGCGCGACAAAGGGCACGAGCCGCTCCTGCTCGAGCGCTCCGATGGGCCTGGCGGACGGGTCCGTACCGACCTCGTCGACGGCTTCCGACTCGACCGCGGCTTCCAGTCGCTCCTCACCGCCTACCCGGCCGCCCAGGACCTGCTCGACTACGACGCCCTGGACCTCCAGACCTTCGATGCCGGTGCCCTCGTCCGCATCCGGGACGACTTCCATCGCGTGTCGGACCCCTTCCGCTGCCCGGGCGACGCGTTCGGGAGCCTCCGAGCGCCGGTCGGGTCGCTGAAGGACAAGCGGGCGATCCTGAAGTTCCGCAAGCGGGTGTGCGCGGCCGAGATCGACGATCTCTTCACGGAGAAGGAGACCACGGCAGTCGAGCGCCTCCGCTCGCTCGGGTTCTCCGACACCATGATCGATTCGTTCCTGCGGCCCCTGTTCGCCGGCATCGCCCTGGACCCGGAGCTCGAGTTCTCCAGCCGCTCGCTGGAGTTCATCTTCCGGATGCTCACCGAGGGCGACGCAGCGGTGCCCGCCGAAGGAATGGGCGCGATCGCCGAGCAGCTCGCGGCCCGCCTGCCGGACGATGCCGTGCGTTACGACGCCACGGTGACCGGTGTCGGCACGACGCATGTCGACACCACCGACGGCCGCGTCGAGGCGCTCGCAGTCGTCATCGCCACCGACGCAGCCGATGCGAGCCGTCTGACAGGCGGCGAGGTCGAGGATCCCGGTTCCCATGCGCTCACCACATGGTGGTTGAGCGCGCCGGAACCGCCCGTCCAACGCCCGATCTTCGTGCTCGACGGCAACAACGACAGCGCGGTCAACAATCTGGCCGTGCTCTCCCAGGTGTCCGAGGCGTACAGCCCGGACGATCGGGCCTTGATCGCCGTGTCCACCCCCCGGCTCGGCGTCGCCGAGGGCGACGTGCGGACGACGCTGACCGACTGGTTCGGCGACGGCGTGGAGGGCTGGGAGACGCTGCGGGTCGACTCGATCGAGCGCGCCCAACCTCGCCAGAAGCTGGGCGAGGACCCCGACCAGTCGGTGCGACTCGGATCGGGACTCTTCGTCGCCGGCGACCATCGCCAGCACCCGTCGATCCACGGTGCCCTGGTGAGCGGCTGCCGAGCCGCCGACGCCGTGACCGCGAAGCTCTGCCGCACCCCCTGAGCGCATACCTTCTGGGGTCAGACCCCCGTGCTTTCTCGCGTTTGTGATTCGCCGCCCGGCCGCGCGAACCGCCGAGTTTCGCTCGGACACTGGCGTCCACGGCCCCCGAAAAGATCCTCTTGACGTGCGTGTAGTTACGCGGCTGTAATTACGGGTCCGCAACTCTTGTTCGAGAGAGTCGCGGCGAGGCGTCGATCTGACCGGGAGTCACGCCTTCGATTCGCACTCCCGGCGCGGGGAAGGGGCCAGGAAATGGCGATCACGGAGGACCGGCTGACCGCCGTCGACAACACGGAGACGGCAGCAGCGACCACGACGAGCATGCGGGTGAAGAAGCGCAGTGGCGCGCTCGAACCCGTCGATGTGAACAAGATCGTCAATGCGGTCGCCCGAGCGAGCGAGGGTCTGCTCGGCGTCGATCCGATGGTGGTGTCGACCCGCACCATCGCCGCGCTGGCCGACGGCGCCACCACCCGGGAGCTCGACGAGCTCTCGATCCGCACCGCCGCGGGGCTCATCGTCGAGGAGCCGAACTACTCGAAGCTGGCCGCCCGCCTGCTGTCGATCTATGTCGACAAGGAAGTACGCAACCAGAACGCTCCGTGGTTCTCGGAGTCGGTGTCGCTCGGCCACAAGCTCGGTCTGATCGGCGACGACGTCCTCGCCTTCGTCGAGGAGCACGCGCCGGAGCTCAACGCGGCGATCAACAGCCAGCGCGACAAGAACTTCGAGTTCTTCGGCCTGCGCACCGTCTACGACCGCTACCTCCTGCGTCACCCCGAGACCCGCGACGTCATCGAGACGCCGCAGTACTTCTTCCTGCGCGTCGCCTGCGGCCTCTCCACGAACCCGGAGGAGGCCATCAAGTTCTACGACCTCATGTCGTCGCTCGCCTACCTGCCCTCCTCCCCCACCCTGTTCAACTCGGGCACGACCCACCCGCAGATGTCGAGCTGCTACCTCCTCGACTCGCCGGAGGACAGCCTCGAGGGCATCTACAAGCGCTACACCGACATCGCGCGTCTCTCGAAGTTCGCCGGCGGCATCGGTGTCGCATGGCACCGGATCCGCTCGAAGAACAGCCTCATCGTCGGCACCAACGGCCTGTCCAACGGCATCGTTCCCTGGCTCAAGACCCTCGACGCCTCCGTCGCCGCGGTGAACCAGGGTGGTCGCCGCAAGGGCGCGGCCTGTGTGTACCTCGAAGCGTGGCACGCCGACATCGACCAGTTCCTCGAGCTGCGCGACAACACCGGCGACCACGCCCGACGCACGCACAACATCAACCTGGCCAACTGGATCCCCGACATGTTCATGGAGCGGGTCGAGAAGGACTGGCAGTGGAGCCTCTTCGATCCGAAGAAGGTGCCGGAGCTGATCGACACGTTCGGCGACGAGTTCCGTTCGATCTACGAGCAGGCCGAGGCCGACGGCAAGTACGAGAAGCAGGTCCCGGCCCGCCAGCTCTACCAGCGCATGATGAAGTCGCTCGCCGAGACGGGCAACGGTTGGATGACCTTCAAGGACTCGTCCAACGAGAAGTGCAACCAGACCGGCCCCGGCACGGCCGGCACCGGCAGCGCGAACGCTCGTGACCGCGTCGTGCACCTCTCCAACCTCTGCACCGAGATCCTCGAGGTCACGAGCCAGGACGAGACCGCCGTGTGCAACCTCGGCTCGGTCAACCTCGGCGAGTTCGTCGTCGAGTCCGAGGGCGTCACGGCGATGGACTTCACCCGCCTCGGCGAGGTCGTCCGTCAGGTCGTTCCCTTCCTGGACCGTGTCATCGACATCAACTACTACCCGACCGAGGAGTCCGGCGCCTCGAACGCCCGCTGGCGTCCGGTCGGCCTCGGCCTCATGGGCCTGCAGGACGTCTTCTTCAAGATGGGCGTCGCGTTCGACAGCCCGGTCGCACGCGACGTGAGCCGCCGGATCTCCGAGGAGATCTACTTCAACGCCCTGTGGGCGTCGACCGAGCTCGCCGAGGCCAGCGGCCCCCACGAGGCGTTCGCCGAGACCCGTGCCGCTGCCGGCGACCTGCAGTTCGACCTCTGGGGCGTGGAGCCGTCCGATGCCGAGCGCTGGGCTCCCCTGCGTGATCGCATCGAGCAGCACGGCCTGCGCAACTCGCTGATGATCGCGATCGCGCCGACGGCAACGATCGCCTCGATCGCCGGTTGCTACGAGTGCATCGAGCCCCAGGTGTCCAACCTGTTCAAGCGCGAGACCCTCTCGGGCGAGTTCATGCAGATCAACCGGCACCTGGTCAAGGAACTCCAGCGACGGGGCCTCTGGGACGCCGAGATGATCGGCGACGTCAAGAAGGCCGAGGGCTCGATCCAGGACATCGAGCGCATCCCCGACGACCTCAAGGCGATCTACCGCACCGCGTGGGAGATCCCGATGAAGTCCCTGATCGAGATGGCCGCCGACCGCGGCGCCTTCATCGACCAGAGCCAGTCGCTCAACCTGTTCATGGAGGCGCCCACCATCGGGAAGCTGTCCTCGATGTACATGTACGCCTGGAAGGCCGGTCTCAAGACCACCTACTACCTGCGCAGCCGACCGGCGACCCGCATCAACAAGACCACCACCTCGGGCACGCCGGGCACCACGCCCGACGGTCCCGGCGGCGGTGGCGAACCCAAGAAGACGTTCACCGACGAGGAGGCCGTTGCCTGCTCGCTGGAGAACCCCGAGTCGTGTGAGGCGTGCGACTGATGGCACTCGCAGACGACCTCAATCTCGCCACTGGTCTCGGCAGCCCGGCGCCGGCCGCGCCGGAATCTCCCGGCGATCGCCACGGTCACTTCGCCACCCCGGCGGCCGCCCAGTCCAACATCCTCGATCCCGGGTTCAACCTGACGCTTCGGCCGATGCGCTACCCGCAGTTCTTCGAGATGTACAAGGACGCGATCAAGAACACCTGGACGGTCGAGGAGATCGACTTCTCCGACGACCTGACGGATCTCGACCGCAAGCTGATGCCGGCCGAGAAGCACATGATCAGCCGGCTCGTGGCGTTCTTCGCCACCGGCGACTCGATCGTCGCCAACAATCTCGTCCTGAACCTCTACGAGCACATCAACTCGCCCGAGGCCCGGATGTACCTGAGCCGCCAGCTCTACGAAGAGGCGCTCCACGTCCAGTTCTACCTGAACCTGCTCGACAACTACATCCCCGATGCCGACGAGCGGGCCGAGGCCTTCGCCGCCATCGAGAACATCCCGGCCATCCGGGCCAAGGCGGAGTTCTGCTTCAAGTGGATGGGCGACGTGCCGGATGGGCAGCTGCAGACGCCCGAGGATCGCAAGCGGTTCCTGATGAACCTCATCTGCTTCGCGACCTGCATCGAAGGGCTGTTCTTCTTCGCCGCCTTCGCCTACGTCTACTTCCTGCGCTCGAAGGGCCTGCTCAACGGCCTCGCCGCCGGCACCAACTGGGTGTTCCGCGACGAGTCGATGCACATGAACTTCGCCCTCGAAGTGATCAACACCGTTCGGGCCGAGGAGCCCGAGCTGTTCGACGCCGATCTCGGCGAGCGGATCACCGCGATGGTCGAAGAGGCCGTCGACGCCGAGTTCCAGTTCGCCGAGGATCTCCTCGGCGAGGGCGTGCCCGGCATGTCCACCGCCGACACCCGCCTCTACCTGGAGTTCGTCGCCGACCAGCGGCTCGCTCAGCTGGGCCTCCCGAAGCGCTACGGCTCGTCGAACCCGTTCGCCTTCATGGAGCTGCAGGACGTGCAGGAGCTGTCGAACTTCTTCGAGCGCACCGTGTCGGCCTACCAGGTCGGCGTCGAGGGCGACGTCGCCTTCGACGAGGAGTTCTAGCTCCACCTTCTCGGCGGCTTCGGTCGCCGGTCACCACCACCCCGTCTCGCGAGGACGGGGCAACCCCCCAGACGGCCGTCCGTCTCGCTCTCCGGAGCGAGCGGGCGGCCGTCCCGCGTTCACCAGTCGACGAGTTCGGCGCGCAGTCCCTCCGCGAGGATCGCCTCGAGCACGCGCTCGGCGTGCTCGGCATCGAGCGTGTCGATGCGGAGCTCGAGCACCGTGCTGCGCGCACCGGTGGAGCCGAGACCGTCGTGATCGACCTCGACGACATTGGCCGCCTCACGGGCGATCAGGTCGGCAACGAGGGCCAGACGCCCGGGCACGTCGTCGAGCTCGACTCGCAGCCGATTGAGGCGACCGGCGACCGCGAGGCCGCGCAGCGTCACGACGGAGAGCGTGCGGGGGTCGATGTTGCCGCCGGACAGGACGAGCCCGACCCGCTTGCCGGCGAACCGGTCGGGGTAGGTCATCAACGCCGCAAGCCCCGCCGCACCGGCCCCCTCGACGACGGTCTTCTCGATCTCGAGCAGCATCGCGATCGCCTGCTCGATCGCCGCCTCGGGGACCACGAGGACGTCGACGCCGTGTTCGGCCAGGATCGTCGAGGTGAGCCGGCCCGGTTCGGTGACGGCGATGCCGTCGGCCACCGTCGATCCGGCACGCGCCGTCGAGGCCCGCCCGGCCAGCTCATCAGCCATCGAGGGGTAGCGCTCGGTCTGCACACCGACGATCTCGACCGGGCGGTCATGGCCGGACGCGGCGACGGCGAGACCGGCAGCCAGGCCACCGCCGCCGACCGCCGTGACGATCATGTCGAGCGCCGGCTCCTGTTCGAGCATCTCCAGGCCGACGGTGCCCTGTCCGGCGATCACGGCCGGGTCGTCAAATGGGTGGATGAACTCGAGCCCGCGCTCGTCCGCCAACTCGTGGGCACGGACCGCAGCCTCCTCGACATCGGCTCCCGCGAGCACGACCTCGGCGCCGAGATCCCGTGTGCGGGCGACCTTCACGAACGGCGTGTTCTCGGGCATGACGATCGTCGTCGGTAGCCCCAGGAGCGCGCCATGATGGGCGACTCCCTGCGCGTGGTTCCCGGCGGACATCGCCACGACACCGTGGCCCGGAGCGACCGTCAGCAGTCGGTGGCGGGCACCGCGGCCCTTGAACGATCCCGTGTACTGGAGGTTCTCGAACTTGAGATGCACCGTCGCCCCGGTGATCTCGCTGAGCGTGCGTGAGAGCGTCAGCGGCGTGCGCTCGAGCGAGCCGTGGATCGCCTCCCCGGCTCGGCGGATGTCGTCGAGTGAGACAGGGACGTCGGGGGACGACGGAACGGAGGAGTCGGTCACGGGACGAGGCTAGTTGCCCGTGGCGAGGGCACGATCCGGCGCGGCAACGGTCAGGGGGCGGGCTCGATCCAGCGGCGATCGCCGATCGCGGTCAGGTCGACGTCCGGGTCCACGAGCGGCACTGCCTCGCGTCCGTTCATCGACACGAACGACACGGCTCGCACCTCGACATCACCCGGGAACAGGTCGTCGATCAGGACCGCGGTCTGCCGGAGGAGATCCGGCCGGATCGACGCCTGCGTGACCTGCCAGTCGGTGAGCACCTCCTCCGGCCCCACCTCCCACGTGTCATCCGTGATCGGGTCGACCACCACGAACTCGAGGAACCCGGCCTTCTCCGTGACCATCACCCGCCACGCGAGCTCGTAGCCGCGCTCGTTCCACCGCACGTTGCCGTCGTGGGCAAGGTGACGCAGGGGAAGCACGATCTGGACGAAGGCGAGGGCCACCAGAAGGCTCCGAGCGAGGACGGCGACGATCGGTGGTCGCGCCCCGGCGGGAGCGACGCCGCGGAACCCCACGAAGCGACGAGGCCAGTCGGGATCGAAGAAGACGAGCGTCGCCAGGACCATGACCCACGGGAAGACGCCGATCGGGAACAGGAGTCCGGTCGCCGCGTGGAACACCACCAACACGACGTAGGCGGCCGGTCGGCTCCGATGCCAGAGCAGCCATCCGACGATCGTGAGGTCGAACACGGCCCCGGCCCAGCCGGCCGCATGGGCGGTGAGTGGCTCACCGAGGAGCGGGCCCACCACCGGTGCCGAGGTGTGGTCGGCGAGCCAGAGACGCAGCGGCTGCGCGTCGAGGAGCCAGTCCGGATTGAGCTTGGCGACCCCGGCGAACGCGTACACCACACCCACCTGGGCACGGAGGGCCCACACCACCCAGGCCGACACCACCGGCGCCCGGGCCGTGCGACCGGCGCGGGCGTCGAGGGACCAGTGGTGCCCGACCGGCAGCACGGCCA
>BQJV01000136.1 GCA_021604885.1 Acidimicrobiales bacterium | reverse complement strand
GGCGACTTCGGCGGCACGTGGTACTGGAACCGATATCCCGGCGCCATGTGCGACATCGAGTCCTACATCTATCTGCCCCTGCTCGAGGAGACGGGCTTCATGCCCGCCGAGAAGTACACGAAGGCGAAGGAGATCCTCGCCCACAGCCGCACGATCGGTGAGCACTACGGCCTCTACGACAAAGCCCTGTTCCAGACCGAGGTGACGGGCGCCGAGTGGAACGAGAACGACGGGCGCTGGATCGTGCGCACGAATCACGAGGACGCCATACGGGCGCGGTTCGTCATCATGTCGAGCGGGCCGCTGCACCGGCCGAAGCTGCCCGGCATCGCGGGCATCGAGTCGTTCACCGGCCACTCGTTCCACACGAGTCGCTGGGACTACGACTACACGGGCGGCGATCCCGACGGGAATCTCGCCGGACTCGAGGGGAAGCGGGTCGGCATCATCGGCACCGGCGCGACCGCTGTGCAGTGCGTGCCCCACGTCGGTGCGGCGGCCGCGTCGCTGCACGTCTTCCAGCGCACCCCGTCGTCGATCGACGTGCGCGACAACGCGCCGACGGATCCCCAGTGGGTCTCGTCGTTGCAGCCCGGCTGGCATCGCGATCGCATGGAGAACTTCAACACGCTGGTCTCCGGCGGCTTCACCGACGAGGACCTCGTGATGGACGGCTGGACGTCGATCATCGGCAAGTTCATCGAGATCGCGCAGCGCCAGGGCGACAGCTTCAGCATGGCGAATCTGGCCGAGACGATGGAGCTCGCCGACTTCACGAAGATGAACGAGATCCGTGCCCGCGTCGACGCCGTGGTGCGCGACGTCGACACGGCCGAGGCGCTCAAGCCCTGGTACCGCCAGTTCTGCAAGCGCCCGTGCTTCCACGACGACTACCTCGGCGCGTTCAACCGGCCGAACGTGCACCTGGTCGATACGGACGGGCGCGGGGTGGATCGCATCACGGAGCGCGGCGTCGTTGTCGACGGCACCGAATACGAGCTGGACTGCCTGATCTTCGCCACCGGCTTCGAGGTCGGCACCAGCTACACCCGCCGGACCGGCATGGACCCGATCGGGATCGGCGGACTGAGCCTCGGCAGCAAGTGGGCGGACGGCGTCCGCACGATGCACGGCATGTTCAGCCGCGGCTTTCCGAACCTCTTCATCGTCAGCCACATCCAGGGCGGGTTCACGGCGAACTATCCGCACATGCTCGACGAGGTGAGCACGCACATCGCCCATGTCGTGCAGGAGATGAGCGCACGAGGAGCCACCCGGGTCGAGGTCAGCGACGACGCCGAGGGCGCCTGGGTCGACACGATCATCACGAGCGCCCGCGACACCGCCGAGTTCCAGGCGAGCTGCACCCCGGGCTACTACAACAATGAGGGTCAGCCTCTCGGCGCGTCCGCTGCACAGAACGGCGCCTACGGCAAGGGGAACATGAAGTTCTTCGCCCTGCTCGAACAGTGGCGCGCCGATGGCGAACTCTCGGGTCTCGAGCTGACCTGATCGCCCGGGCATCCATTGCCCCCACCGTTGCCTCGGCGTAGGGTCCCGCTGATGGGGGAACGGGCAGATGCCTTGCTCGACGTGCGCAACGTCGAGGTCGTCTACAACGATGTGATCCTCGTTCTCCGAGGCGTCAGCCTGCGCGTCGACCGGGGCGAAATCGTGGCCCTGCTCGGGGCGAACGGCGCAGGCAAGACGACGTTGCTGCGCGCGATCACCGGCCTGCTGGAGGTCCATCGCGGTCAGATCACCAAGGGCGCGGTGCACTTCAAGGGTGAGCCGGTCGACCATGAGGACCCGTCGAAGCTCGTGCGGGCCGGCGTGTCGCAGGTGATGGAGGGCCGACGCATCTTCGCCGAGCTGACGGTGGACGAGAACCTGAAGGCGGGCGCCTACACCGTGCGCGACAAGACGAAGGCCGCGGCCGGCTACGAGCGTGTCATGGAGCTGTTCCCGGCGCTTCGCCCCCGGCGGGGCGACACGGCCGGGTACATGTCGGGCGGTGAGCAGCAGATGCTCGCGATCGGACGTGCCCTGATGGCCTCTCCGCAGCTCCTCCTACTCGACGAGCCCAGCCTCGGCCTGGCTCCGCTCATCGTCGAACAGATCAGCGAGATCATCACGACAGTCAACGAGCAGGGCACGAGCGTCCTGCTGGTGGAGCAGAACGCCCACATGGCGCTGTCGATCGCCGACCGGGCCTACGTGCTGGAGAACGGCCGCATCGTGAAGGACGGCACGGGCGCGGAGCTCCTCGACGACGACGACATCCGCGAGTTCTATCTCGGCGTGGGTGAAGCGGGCCGAAAGTCCTTCCGCGACGTCAAGTCCTACCGGCGTCGCAAGCGGTGGTCGGCATGAGCACCGATGCGCTCCTGCGGTTCGAGGACGTGACCCTGCGGTTCGGCGGCGTCACCGCGCTTCACGAGGTCAGCTTCGAGGTCGAGCCGGGTGAACTGTTCGCCGTCATCGGCCCGAACGGAGCCGGCAAGACATCGATCTTCAACTGTCTCAACGCGGTGTACCGCCCGAGTCACGGCACGATCACGTTCGACGGGAAACCGGTGATCGGCTCGAAGCCCACGGAGGTCGCCCGCATGGGCGTCGCGCGCACGTTCCAGAACCTCGGGCTGTTCGCGAACCTGAACGTGATCGACAACCTGATGCTGGGTCGCCACCTGCTGATGAAGAGCGGATTCGTGTCCGGCGCGCTGTGGTTCGGTCGGGCCCGCCGCGAGGAGATCCACCATCGCGCCGAGGTCGAGAAGATCATCGACTTCCTCGAGCTGCAGGCCTACCGGTACCAGCCGGTCGGCATGCTCCCCTACGGCATCCAGAAGCGCATCGAGCTGGGACGGGCACTCTCGATGGAACCGAAGTTGCTCCTTCTCGACGAGCCGGTGGCAGGCATGAACCTGGAGGAGACCGAGGACATGGCCCGCTACATCCTCGAGATCCGCAACGATCTGAAGATCGCGATGATCCTCGTCGAACACGACATGCACATGGTGATGGACATCGCCGATCGGGTGATGGCGTTGAACTTCGGCGAGCCGCTGGCAACCGGCTCGCCGCAGGACGTCCAGAACGACCCCCACGTGATCGCCGCCTACCTCGGAGAGGCGTCATGACCTCCACGCTCGATCGGCCGGCCATGTCGGACGCCGTTCCCGGAAATGAGCAGACGCTGCCCGCGAAGCTGCTGGCCCGCGCCGCGCTGACCCCCGACCGAGTCGCCCTCCGCCACAAGCAGATGGGTCGATGGCGTGAGTACTCGTGGGCCGACTATGCCGACCACGCCCGTGCCGTGGGCGTCGGTCTCGCATCGCTCGGTGTGTCTGCCGCCGACAAGGTCGCGATCCATTCCGAGAACCGGCCCGAATGGGTCACGGCGGACTTGGGAATCCAGGGGCTCGGCGCCGTCGCGGTCGGGATCTACCCGACGAGCCCGGCTGCCGAGGTCCAGTACCTCCTGGCCCACAGCGAGTCCAAGGTGGTCATCGCCGAGGACGAGGAGCAGCTCGACAAGACCCTCGAGGTCTGGGACCAGTTGCCGGACCTCTCCCACGTGGTGGTCATCGATCCCCGCGGCGTTCGGGTGCTGGACGACCCCCGCGTGCTCACGTTCGACGAGCTCCTCGAGCGGGGACGCTCGGGCGACCTCGCCGACTTCGACCGCAGCGTGGCGAACCTGACGCCCGACCAGGTCGCCGTGATCGTCTACACCTCGGGCACCACCGGACCGCCCAAAGGGGCGATGATCAGCCACGCCAACCTGCACGCCTCGGCAGAGTCCTACCGCGACGTCTTCGGTACCGACGAGCACGACGAGGTCCTGTCGTATCTCCCCCTCTGCCACATCGCCGAACGACTCGTCACCGTGGTGAACGGCGTGAGCCACGGCTACATCGCCGACTTCGGCGAGGGCGGCGACTCCTTCGCCAATGACATGCGGGAAGTGCAGCCCACGTTCTTCCTCGGCGTGCCGAGGGTCTGGGAGAAGATGCTCGCCGGGATCCAGGTGCGCATGGCGGACGCCAGCTGGCTCAAGCGCCGCAACTACGAGTTCTGGATCGCCCGCGGCGAGCGCCTCGCCCGCGAGCGCATGCAGGGGCGGTTCGGCTTCCGCGATCGCGTCGTCTACGCCGTGGGTTGGCTCCTGCTCTATCGAGCCCTCAAAGAGCGCCTGGGCATGGGTCGCTGTGACAAGGCCCTCTCCGGCGCGGCGCCGATCGCCCCGCAGGTGCTGGCGTTCCTCTGGAGCATCGGCGTCCCCGTGCGGGAGGGCTACGGGCAGACCGAGAACACCGCGCAGGGAACCATCAACCCGGACGGCGATGTCCGTATCGGCACCGTGGGTGTGCCGACGGCCGGCGCGGAGGTCCGCATCGCCGACGACGGCGAGATCCTGACCCGGGGCGGAGGCACGTTCGTCGGCTACTACAAGAACCCGGAGGCGACCGAGGCGACGATCAGCACCGACGGGTGGCTCCACACCGGAGACATCGGTGAGCTGAGCGACGACGGCTTCCTGACGATCACGGACCGCAAGAAGGACATCATCATCACCGCCGGCGGGAAGAACATCTCGCCGTCGGAGATCGAGAACCGACTGAAGGTGTCGCCGTTCGTGCGAGAGGCCGTCGTGATCGGCGACCGGCGGAAATACCTGACCGCGCTGATCGGTATCGAGTCCGACACGGTCGGCGACTGGGCGACCCGACGGAGCCTTCCGTACACGACCTACGAGGACCTCTCCGGCAAGGCGGAGGTTCGGGAACTGATCCAGCAGGTCGTGGACGAGACGAACACCGAGTTCGCCCAGGTCGAGACGGTCAAGCGCTTCGCCTTCATGGCGGTCGAGCTCGACCACGAGGACGGCCAGCTCACCGCGACGCAGAAGGTGAAGCGCAGCGCGATCACGGAGCAGTTCGCCGCCACGATCGAGGAGATGTACTCGTGACGCAGTTCCTCCAGGCCTGCTTCGACGGCCTCGCCCTCGGGTCCCAGTACGCCCTGATCGTGATGGGGTTCGTGGTCATCTACCGGGCCACCGGGATCATCAACTTCGCCCAGGGCGGCGCGCTCATTCTCGGCGCCTACATGACCTACAACGTCAGCAACACGTGGGGATGGAACTTCTACCTCGCCATCGTGGTGTCCGCCGTCGTCGTCGCCATCTTCTCGATCCTGCTCCAGCGCGCCATGTTGCAGCGGATCTTCCGTGAGACGATCGGTGTGATCGGTGGCCTGTTGCTGTGGGCGGCGTCCGTCTACAACGGCGCCTCGCACGCCGTCGGCGTCGTCGTCGGGGTGGTGGCCGGCCTCGTCATCTGGCAGCTCGCCGCCCGGATCGAAGCACGCGTCGGCGCTCGCGGGCCCTCCGAGCTCCCCCTGTTCGGCGCCATCATGGTGACCATCGGCGTGCTGTTCGTCGTGCGCCAGATCGTCGCCACCATCTGGGGCTTCGGCGAGTTGAACGTCGAGGACCCCTGGGAACTCGACACCACGATGGTCGGTGACGTGATCCTCCAGAACGCGAAGATCGCAACGATCGTGCTCGCGGCGCTCGGCCTCGGCCTGTTCTTCATCATCGACCGCTACACCCGCATCGGTATCGCGATGCGGGCCACCCACTTCGATCACGAGGCGGCGATCGCCCAGGGCATCTCGACGAAGCTCGTGTTCGCGACGGCGTTCGGCCTCGCGGGCGTCGTGGCCGCGTTGGCCGGCACCTCTGCCGCCTCCGGTGCCAACCTGATCACCCCGCAGATCGACACGATCGTGTTCCTCGCCTTCCCGGCGATGATTCTGGGCGGCTTCGATTCGCCCGGCGGAGCGGTTGCCGGCGGCATGCTCGTCGGCATCTTCCAGAATCTCGTGAAGACGTATGTCGCCCAGCCGCCGGGTTGGTTCCCGACCGACGACCTGACCTGGCTGGGCGCGGGATTCGAGCGGGTCGCCATCTTCGTGGTGATGATCCTCGTCCTGCTCGTGCGGCCGTACGGATTGTTCGGCACCGAGGAGGTGCGGCGCGTATGAACCGCTTCCGCCACCTCGTCATGGGTCGCCCCAACGAGCGGATGATCGTCGACTATCGCGACGACCTGCGACTGTTCCCCACCCGCGCGAAGCGGGCCTGGCTCCTCTTCCTCGTCCTGGCGTGGATCTTCCTGCCGGCGGTATGGGACAACGCGCCCTTCACGATCCTCAGCGAACACGGGGTGAGCCTCAACACGCTGGCCTACGCGGCGGTCTTCTCCATCGCTGCCATCGGCCTCAACCTGCTGACCGGGTACACCGGCCAGGTCTCCCTCGGCCACTCGGTCTTCCTCGCCGTCGGCGCGTACTTCACCGCGTATGCCGGCTCGACGTGGGACATGCCCATGCTGCTGTGGCTGGTGCTGGCTCCGGCGCTCGGGTGGATCGTCGGTGCGTTGGTCGGTCCGTTCGCCCTGCGGCTCCGGGGCAACTACCTCGTCGTCGTGACGCTCGGACTCGTCTTCATCGGTGAGCACATCTTCCGGAACTGGAAGAGCGTCACGGGCGGCAGCACCGGTACGTCGGCAGCGACGGTGCCCGTCTCGGTCGGCCCGCTCGATGCCCGGAACCTGGAGATCTTCGGGCGTGAGTTCGACGAGGACCGTGCCTTCTTCTGGCTGACCTGGGCGCTCGTCGCGCTCGTTGCGTGGCTGGTGAAGAACATCGTGCGCACCCGTCCGGGTCGCGCCCTCCAGGCCGTGCGCGATCGCGACATCGCGGCCGAGATCATCGGCATCGACGTCGGCGTCGCCGGCTACAAGACCCAGGCGTTCGCCTGGTCCGCGGCGATCGCGGCGCTGGCCGGTGCGCTCTACGCGCCCCTGCAGCTCTTCATCGGCCCGCAGGACTTCAACCTGCTCATCTCGATCCAGTTCATCGCGATGATCATCCTCGGCGGCATGGGCACGGTCTACGGATCGATCATCGGTGCGCTCATCATCACCGCCATGCCCCGCTTCATCGAGGGCTACTCCGACGGTGAGTTGCCGCTCCTCGGCCGCCTGATCCCGGGCGATGGTCTGCCCGCGGTCGCGGCCAAGACGACGGACGACGGGCTCATAACCGTCTCATCGCTGAACGTGGTGATCTACGGTCTGTTGATCGCTGTCTTCCTCCTGGTCGAACACCGGGGGCTGGCGGGGATCTGGGTTCGGATTCGCAACTACTTCTCGACCTGGCCGTTCTCCTACTGAGACGGTCTGACACATACCCCTGGAGGGAACCATGAAGAACCGATGGCTGAGATTGTTCGCCGTCATCCTGGCGTTCACGCTGATCGCTGCTGCCTGCGGCGACGACGACGAAGAGGGAGGTGGAGGCGGCGACCTCGTCGAAGTCCCCGGCTTCGACGGCGAGACCATCAGTGTGGGAGTGATCTCCGATCTCTCCGGCCCGGTTGCCGTGATCGGTGAGCCGCTCACCGCGGGTGGCCAGGTGTACTACGACTACATCAACAGCCTGGGCGGCATCGCCGGCCAGTATCCGATCGAGACGGTCGAACAGAGCTCCGAGTACAACCCGACCATCGGTGTGCAGCTCTACAACGAGATGAAGGACGACGTCGTCATCATCGGCCAGGTGCTCGGGACACCCGTGGTGAACGCGGTGCTCGAGTCGCTGAAGGCCGACAATGTCGTGGCCGCGCCGGCATCGCTCGACGCGTTCTGGGTTCGTGAGCAGAACCTGCTTCCGATCGGCGCGCCGTACC
>BQJV01000135.1 GCA_021604885.1 Acidimicrobiales bacterium | reverse complement strand
CGTCGGGCACCATCGCCACCGCTGCGGCGACCGTGGCCTGGAGGGCCTCCTGCCAACGGTCCTCGGTGTTGAGTTGGCGCAGGAGAAGGAGTGCGGCCGCGGGCGGAATGATGATCTGGAGCCAGCGCAGGATCGTGTTGACGCCCCGGCGCAGCTCACTGCCGGCCAACTCGAACCGACGGGCTTCGTCCGCCAGCTTCGCCGCGTACGAATCGGCGCCGACGTTCGTCGCCCGGTAGAGCCCGGAGCCGGCCGACACGAACGAGCCGGAGAGGACCTCGTCGCCGATCGACTTCTCCACCGGGTCGGCCTCGCCGGTCAGCAGCGACTCGTCGACCTCGAGCCCGTGGGCGGCGGAGATCACGCCGTCCACCACCACCTGGTCGCCGGGTTCGAGCTCCAGCAGGTCGTCCTCGACGACGCCGCTCACCCCGATCTCCTCGGGCTCGTTGTTGCGGCGCACCCGGGCGCGGGGTGCCGACAACACGGCAAGCGCGTTGAGCGTGCGGCGGGCCTGCACCTCCTGGGCGATGCCGATGACGCTGTTGGACACGACGACGCCGGCGAAGAGGGCGTCGGCGGGAAAGCCCGCCACGAGGATCAGGACGAACAGGGTGCCGATGATCCCGTTGACCGGGGTGAGCACGTTGGCTCGCACGATCTCGGGGAACGTCCGCACGGGCGCGTCGGGCACGTCGTTCACGCGTCCGTCCGCGACCCGCTCGTCGACCTCGGCCGTGGTGAGACCGGTCAGGGCGTCGGTCACTCGACGATCCCCGAGTCGTCGTAGCGGTAGCCGTCGGGGAACATCTCGAGTCGGTGGCGAGGGCCGACGCGCGAGGCGTCGATGGTCTCGTAGCCGGCATCTCCGGCCCACAACGCGACCGGCCCGTTGTCCGTGGGAATCATCCGGGTCGCGTGGTGGCGGGGCGGGCGACTCCTCAGGAGGTCGAGGGCGGTGTCGACCGAGCGCTGTTCTCGGATGCTGTGCAGCGTGACCCAGGTGGGCGGGGCGAGCTCCACGTCGCCGTCGTGGTGGCGCCTGAGGCAGGTGGTCGGCGTCATCCAGTCGCTGTCGATGATCTCGCCGTCGTCGATGGTGTGGACGTGGTCGTCGACACCCGCCGCGAAGAACCAGGTCGCGTAGCGCTTCGGCGCGATCGGCGGAGGAATCCAGTGGGCGAACAGGACGAGGTCCGGCTCCGCGATGGTGAGCGACGCCTCCTCGTGCGCCTCCCGCACGGCCGCGGCCCGGGCGGCAGCCAGGGCATCGTCGCCGCCCCGCCAGTCGTCCGGGTCGACGCGTCCGCCCGGGAACACCCACATGCCGCCGAACGCGATCTTCGAGTTGCGCCGCAGCATGAGGGTCTCGAGTCCGTCGTCGCCATCGCGCAGGACGACGACCGTGGCCGCGTCGATGGCGGGCGTCTCGCCGCTGGTCGCCGCATGGCGGACCCACTCGTCGAAACGCGCCTTGTCCCGGGCGACGCGATCCTCGGCGCTCACTCCGGTCGATCCAGATTGGTCGGCATCCCTGAGAAGTACGCCGATTCCTCGACGAGCTTGCGGCTGCGCCACCCGTCCGTCGTGCGGATCATCTCGTGGTGGTACCACCCGCCGGTGACCCACGCCGTCTTGTCCGGCATGACCATCGGGTTGTGGAAGACCGCCTCGACGGTCGCCGTGTCGGCGTCGCCGAACTCGATGTCGACGTTGGCGATCATGTGCTGGGTCGCGGGGAACTGGGCGAGCGCCTCGGCGAGCCACGCTGCCTGCGTTTCGGTGTCGCCTGCGACGCCGCCGGCGGACGTGTAGTCGATGCTGGCGTCGGGCGTGAACACCTGGCGGTACAGGTCCCAGTCCTTGCGGTCCACCGCCTTGGCGTAGCGGGTGAGCAGGGCGGTGATCTCGAGCCGGTCGGCAACTTCGTGCAGTTCCACGGGGGCAGGCTACGGGTTCACCCGACCGGACTCCAGAATGCGACCGCGGCAGGCCCGATCTTGTCCGGTCGGCCGAGATCGTCGAGCGCGGCCGCCATCGCCCATCCGCCGTCGGTGGTGTCGGTCGTGTAGATGAATTGGTCGCCGGTCGGCGCCCACAGGCGGGGCTGCTCGACGAACTGATCGGCGAACACGAGATAGCTCGCGAGGAAGACGCGGGTGGGCACGTAGGACGCGACCGCGAGGGTGACGGTCGGTTCGACCTCCGCCGCGGCGTCCGCGAACGGATCGTCGTGCTCGTAGACCCACCACGCCCCGGTGCCCTCGGCGATGTCGGTGGTGCCGAGGAGGAGTCGGTCGCCGTCGGGATTCCACTCGACCCAGAGGGCGTGGCCGGTGAAGACGGGAACCCGTTCGCCGGTGTCGAGGTCGATGATGTCGACGCGGCCGGAGCGGGCAGGGGTCTCCTGGACGAGCGGCGGGCCGAGGGCGATCCGCTCGCCCACGCCACCTCCGCCGCCCTCCACGTCGAAGAGGATGGTGAGCGCCGCGGTGCGGCCGTCCGGGTTGACCACGATGCTCGTCTCGGTCTCGACGGACCCGAGGGCGAAGAGCGTGTCGCCGCCGTCGAGCCCGCGACGCACGAGCGTCTCCGTTCCCTCGATGTCGACGACGAGCAGGATCTCGTTGCGGCCGGGGATCCACTTCGGTGCGAAGAACTGGAGGCCCACCTCGCCGAGGTCGGTCGTGGTGCCGTCGGCGTCGACGCGCAGCAATCGCTCGTCGGCGTGCACCGCGATGCGGAGCGCCTCCGGGTCCCACGCGATCCACAGCGACTGGGCCTCGGCCACGTCGGTGTGGAGCACCGCGCCATCGGCGTCGAGGATGTCGAGCGTGGTGCTCTCGTCGCCCGGCCCCAGCGCGGCGATGCGGCTGCCGTCGTGGCTCCAGGAGAAGAAGAAGTACGGCCGGGTCGCGACCTGCTCGGCGATCACCGTGCCGTCCGGGTCGGTCACGACGACGGCCGACACGCCGTTGCGATTGGTCAGGAACACGAGGCGCTCGCCGTCGCGCGACCAGGTCGGCTGGGTCGGGAGCCCGGTCGTGGCGACGTCGATCACCTCCTCGTCCGCTCGGATCGTGACGGCCCGGTTCTGCAACGCAGCGCGGCCGTCGATCGGATCAACCGGGCCGGGGGGCGCATCGTCGACGGGCCCCGGCTCGATCTCCGGGAGGGTCGGCAGGGTCGGCTCGTCGAGCGGGACGGTCGTGGTGGTGGTCGTCGACTCGCCCGGGGGAGTGGTGGTCGTCGTCGGGTCGACGCGGCCGTCGGCGTCGGCCGTGAGGTTCGGACCCGGAGCGCACGCCGTGGCGACGACCGCGAGAAGCAGGACGACACGGCGCAGCGGCATGGGCTTCAACGTACCGGGGAGGTCCGCGGTACGGTCCCCGGGTCAGCAGGGGAGTGGAGCACCATGAACGTCGACGGGTTGGAGATCAGCGGAACGATCGAGCCGGGATGGGAACCGGTGGCGACCGCGTTCGCTGCGAACTTCGCGAACGCAACCGAGTTGGGCGCCTCCGCCTGCATCACCCACCACGGTCGCCCCGTGGTCGACATCTGGGCCGGCGACCGTGCACCCGACGGCACACCGTGGGTGGAGGACACGATCGTCAACGTGTACTCGACGACCAAGACGATGACCGCCACGTGTGCGCTCATGTGCATCGACCGGGGACTCCTCGACCCGCGGGCGACGGTCGCGACCTACTGGCCGGAGTTCGCGGCGAACGACAAGGAGAACGTCACCGTCGCGCACTGCATGAGTCATCAGGCCGGCGTGCCGGGATGGGACCCGGCGATCGACGCGGCGACGCTCTACGACTGGGATCGCTGCGTGGCGATCCTCGCCGCGATGGAGCCGTGGTTCGAGCCGGGCACCGCCTCCGCATACCACCTCGTTTCGCAGGGCTACCTGCTCGGTGAGCTCATCCGCCGCGTCGACGGGCGGTCGCTCGGCACGTTCTTCCGCGAGGAGGTCGCCGAGCCCCTGGGTGCGGACTTCCACATCGGATTCGGCCCGGAGCACGACCATCGATGCGGCGAGCTCGTGCCGCCCGACATGTCATCTCTCGCTGGTTCGATGGGCGCGGTCGCACCGGACTCGGTCGCCGCCCGGGCGTTCGCCAGCTGCTCCATCGACGCGACCGAACCCCGGACCCGCGAGTGGCGGGCCGCCGAGATCGGCGCCGCCGGTGAATTCGGCAACGCCCGATCCGTCGGACGGGTCCACTCGGCGTTGGCCTGCGGCGGCACGGTGGACGGGGTGACGCTGATGTCACCCGAGACGGTCGAGTCGATCCTCGAGGTCCAGACCGATCGGACGGACCTGGTGATGATGACGCCGCTGCGTCACGGCCTCGGCTTCGGCCTCGGCACCGACGCCATGCCGATGCCCAACGAACGCTGCTTCTATTGGGGCGGCTGGGGCGGTTCGATCGCCGTCGTCGACCTCGAGAACGAGCTCACCGCCACCTACGTGATGAACCACATGGAGGCCGATCTCCTCGGTGACCTCCGCGGCGGCCAGGTGGTGTTGTCCGCCTACGGCGCGCTCATGAGCGGTGCCGGAGCCTGATGGCGATCGACGTACGGCCGGCGACCGTCTTCGAGGATGTGAAGACGATCGTCGGACCCAAGCGGCCCGACGCGAGCGTGTGCTGGTGTCTGAGCTACCGCCTTCTGTCGTCGAAGGAGAATCGGGAACTGGTCGGGCCGGCGCGGGGTGAGCGGGTGAAGCTGCTCGTCGCCCAGGATCCGCCGCCCGGCGTGCTCGCCTACGACGGCGACGAGGTCGTCGGCTGGGCCGCCGTGCACCCGCGGGCCGACACGAGCTTCGCTCGCAACCGCAAGATCCCCCATGTCGACGACCTCGACGTGTGGTCGGTCTGGTGCATGCGGGTGCGGCCCGGTCACCGCAAGGAGGGCATCTCCCACCACCTGCTCGCGGGCGCGGTCGAGTTCGCCCGGTCCTACGGTGCGGTCGCGATCGAGGGGTATCCCCTCGACAACAAGGGCGAGAAGATCGACCCGACGATGGCCTATGTGGGGACGATGGCGACGTTCGAGAACGCCGGGTTCGCGAAAGCCGCTGACACCACGTCGGTGCTCAACGGCTTCCCCCGGGTGCTCATGCGACTCGACCTCCGCTGACGGGGAGCTCGGTCCCGGCTGCGCTCGCGCCGTCGGCGGTGACGGTCAGGATCTCGGCGCCGTCGTCGGTCACCACGACCGTGTGCTCGAACTGAGCCGACGGCATCGCGTCGTCGATGTGTTCGGTCCACCCGTCGTCCGCCTGCGTGAAGCTCGTCCCGCCGGACAGGAGCATGGGCTCGACGGTGAACGTCATGCCGGCGCGGAACGGCAGATCGTCGCCCGGTTCGACGTGGTGGTGGACGTGGGGCGCCGCGTGGAACACCTCGCCGATGCCGTGGCCGCCGTACTCGCGCACGACGGTGAACCCGCGGGACCGGGCGAACGGCTCGATCGCCTCACCGATGCGCCGGAGCGGCTCACCCGGGGCGACCGCGGCGATGCCCCGCAGCGTGGCCTCCCGGGTGGTCTCGATCAGCGCGAGGGTCGGCTCGTCGACATCACCGACCGCGAACGTGGCCGAGGTGTCGCCGTGCATGCCGTCGATGAACGCCGTCACGTCGATGTTGACGATGTCGCCGTCCTCGAGTGGGCGATCATCCGGGATCCCATGGCAGATCACACCGTTGACCGACGTGCAGACCGACTTCGTGAAGCCGTTGTAGTGCAGGTCGCTCGGGTAGGCGCCCCGCTCGACGTAGGCGTCGTGGGCGATCGCGTCGAGGTCGTCGGTCGTGACACCGGGCGCGACGGCGTCGCCCGCGACCAGCAGGACCTCCGCGGCGACGCGGCACGCGTGGCGGAGCCGGGCCAGGGATTCGTCGTCCTGGACCTGGACCGTGCGGGGTGGCGTGGCATCGCCGGCGACGTAGGCCGGGCGGACGATGTGGTCCGGTACCGGCCGAGGTGGGGAAACGGATCCGAGCGCCACGGGTGCGCGTTGCAGCAAGCGTCGGTTGCCGTGGCAGCGTTTGAACTTCGCGCCGCTCCCGCACCAGCAGGGGCTGTTGGACCGGATGCGCTCCATCGGCACAGTCTACGGGTTGAGACTGCGATGTCTACGGGTTGAAACAGCAACGGGTTGAAGCAGGTAACCTCAGGCCATGGCACCGATGGTCAACACCGACGAACTCACCGATGCCCGAGGCATCGCCGAGATGCTCGGGCTCTCCCATGCCAACAGCGTCAGCCTGTACCAGCGGCGTTATCCGGACATGCCGCGGCCGGTCGTCAGTCTCGGCCGTGGGCGTCCGAGCTTGTGGTTGCGTCCCGCGGTCGAGGCGTGGCACAAGGCCCGCAACCGACGCTGATCGGCACGGAGGCGACATGGGCCTGACCTGGGAGCAGACGATCGTGAACGCACTCGATCCGGCGGCGCTCGGCCGCTGGTGGTGCGAGGCGCTCGGGTGGGTGGTCGTGGACGAAGGCCCCGGCGAGTTCGAGATCCGCCCGTCAGCCGACCGGATACCGGGGCTGCTCTTCGTGGCCGTCGACGAGCTCGAGGTGGCGAGGAGCCGGCTGCATCTCGACTTCCGGCCGGACGATCAGGACGCCGAAGTCGAACGGCTCGAACGGCTCGGCGCCGTCCGAGCTGATGTCGGTCAGGGTGACCAGTCCTGGGTGGTGCTTGCCGATCCCGAGGGCAACGAGTTCTGCGTGCTGCAGTCCCTCAGCTCATCGTCGTGACGGGCGGTTCGGCGCGGGGTCACGTCCCGGACGAGAATCAGCTGGTCTGCTGGAGTCGGTACTCCGCGAGCACTCGCGGCTGGATGGCGGTCGCGGCCGTCGAACGACCGCGCAGAACATCGGGGTCGAGATCGATGCCGCAGGGCCACGAGAGGGTTCCGGCAACCGGATCAACCTTCGCGGAGGAGAACTCTTCATCAGTGTCCACGGCGGCGAGTATTCCTGGCAGCGCATCCCGAAAGTCGAGTTCGCGGACGATGTCGTCGGTGAACGTCAGCCTCAACACGCGGCCGCCGAGGTGCTCGACGCTCTTGACGCGTGCTAGGCGGCTCATCTCATCAGACTACCGGAGCGGCTCTATCGCCGTCAGTGCGGCCGGCTCCTGTGCCAGTCGCCAGTTCGCGACCAATTCCGGTTCGTGAAGGCGGCGCCACTGTTCGACCAACTGGGCGGCTGTTCGGGGAAGGTGTCCACCGAGCAGCGAACCGTCATCAATCCGCACGAGCGCCTCATACTCGGCGTAGATGGCGTGGAAGTGGGGCGGGTTGTGGTCCACGAAATACATGTAGATCGCGATCCCGTAGAACTCGCTGAGGCGTGGCACGTTCGCACCGTAGAGGAGGTCTGTGACACCGATGCGGGAGACCGATTCGAGTGGTTCAATGCTCGATCACGTCCCCGCGGGGACGTGTTTGCGTCAGATTCGTGACAGAAAGACGTCCCCGCGGGGACGTGGAGCCGCCGAGCCGGCGGCCTATCCGCCTATCACTGCTCGGAGTTGTTCGAGCGTCGGCGAGCCTGCCGGTCCGTCCGGTGTTTGGAAGATGCGGCATGACAAGCCGACGGGATCATCTGGCTCGGCGAACGGATCGACGCCATCGACGATGATGCTCGGCGAACCGCGGAATCGTGTCGCTTCGGCCTCTTCGATCGTGTCGACGGTCCGCCGCTCGATTGTGAGGCCGGGGTTCTCGGTGGCGATCTGATCGAGG
>BQJV01000134.1 GCA_021604885.1 Acidimicrobiales bacterium | reverse complement strand
GCGTACTGCTCGTCGACGAGATCGAGGACGGAGTCGGGCAGGTCCGCGGGGTCGACGAGCTCCGAGTTGTAGACGAGGACGCGCACGCGGCCGGTGATGCCGACCCAGGTGTCGTCGCTGGCGGCGAAACCGGGATCCACGAGACCGGTCAACGAGTCATCGAGGGTCGCAAGCCGATCCTGGCCGGCGAGCAGGCCGAGCGCGCCCGGACTCTGCGAGATGAACACGTCGGCCGGCGAGTTGTCGCCCTCGGTCTGGATCAGCAGCGCGAGATCGGCGGAGCCCTCGTACTTCGCCTCGACTGCGATACCCGTCGCCTCGCTGAACGCATCGAGCAGCGGCTCGATGAGCTCCTGGTCGCGTCCGGAATAGACGGTGAGGGTGGTGTCGCCGTCGCCGCTGCTGTCGTCGCTGCACGCCGTGGCGAGCAGGGCAACGGTGAGGATGGCCATGGTGATGCGGGTGAGTTTCTTCATGGCCGGGACGGTAACGCGTTCTCGTTTGATGTTAAGCATCCTTAACGCGTGACATTCGTCATACCGTAGGCGACCGCAGGATCACCACGGTGGGACACGGCGACCGTGTCGCCGGGCTGGAAGGCCGATGCGCCCGTCACCCGGCTGCGCACGATGGTGCCGTCGGACAGGGCGACGGAGCTGAGCGCGTCATGGCCGTAGTACTCGACCTCGGTGACCACCGCGCCGGCGCCGGGCGTGATCACGATCTCCTCGGGGCGCAGCAGGACCCGTACCGGGCCGGTGGCCGGCACGGCCAAGGGAACGACGCCGAGCGCGGTCGTGGCGCGGTCGCCGGTCGCGTCACCGTCGAGCAGCTCGGCCTCGCCGACGAACTCGGCGAGCCAGGGGTCGGCCGGCCGCGTGTACAGCTCGGCCGGCGGTGCCTGCTGGACGATCACGCCGTCGCGCATGACCGCCACCTCGTCGCCGAGGACGAAAGCCTCGTCCTGGTCGTGGGTCACGAAGATCGCCGTGATGGAGAGGTCCCGAAGCAGTGTCTGCACCTCGGACCGCACGTCGGCGCGCAGGTGGGTGTCGAGACTGGAGAACGGTTCGTCGAGGAGGAGCACGGTCGGACGCGGCGCCAGTGCCCGAGCGAGGGCGACGCGCTGCTGCTGACCGCCGCTGAGCGACCCGGGGAGACGCAGGGCGAGGTCGGTGACACCGACCATCTCGAGGAGGTCCAACACCCGTTCACGGGCCTTGGGGTTGCGCCGGAAGCGCCGGCTCCGGATCCCTTTCGGCAGCCCGTAGGCAATGTTGGCCGCGACCGTGAGGTGGGGAAACAGCGCCCAGTCCTGGAAGACGAGTCCGACGGAACGCTCTTCGGGAGCGACGCGATGGCCGTCGCCGGCGACCCGGTTCGCCCCGAGCCAGATCTCCCCGTGGTCGATCGGCTGAAGCCCCGAGATCGCGCGGAGGAGCGTGGTCTTGCCGCAACCGCTCGGGCCGAGGATCGCGAGCTGCGAGCCGGCGCTGATGTCGAGCGAGACGCCCCGAAGCACGGGCGCGTCCGACAACTCGACGCGCACGTCGCGCACCGAGACACCGGGGACACCCTCCGTGATGTGAGGCATGCCTTACACGCTACCGGCCGCGACGGAACGGCCAAAACCGGAACCGATCCGCATCTCATCGGGTAGGCCAACTACAACGGACGAATCGCAGGAGGTGTTCTGGACGACGAGGACTGGGTCCGACGGGCCCAGCAGGGTGACGATCGGGCTTTCGAGGAGCTCGTCCGTCGGCACCAACGCGCCGCGATTCGCCTCGCCGCGACCATTGCCGGCTCCGCGGCGGCCGTCGACTCGGCGCAGGAAGGGTTCCTGCGAGCCCACCGTGCACTCTCCCGATTCGATCCCTCCCGTCCCTTCCGCCCATGGCTGCTCCGCATCGTCGCCAACGCCGCGAAGAACGAGGTCCGTTCCTCCGTGCGCCATCTCCGGCTCGTCGGTCGAGCCGGGTCCGTCCGCATCGACCTCGCGACGAGCGAGGACCCGGTCGTGCGCGAGGAGACGCGCACCGAGTTGATCGACGCCCTCGGCCGTCTCTCCGTCGACGATCGCACCATCATCGCCCTGCGCTGGTTCGAGGAGATGAGCGAGGCCGACATGGCCGAGGTGCTCGACGTGCGGCCCGGGACCGTCAAGAGCCGACTCCATCGCGCCATGGCGCGGCTGCGCGCCGAGCTCGGGGGAGGGACACATGAGTGACTTCGATCAGACCGACCTCGGTCGTCGACTCGCTTCACTGCGAGGCGAGATCGAACCCGTCGACGTCCAGCTCCACATCGATCTACAACGTCGCCGCCCGCTCGCACACATTGCGGCCGCCGTGCTTCTCGTCCTCGCCGCCGGGCTCGTGGTCATCGCCCCGGCCCGCACCGCGGTCGCCGACTGGCTCGGGATCGGCTCCACGTCGATCGACATCGAGGACGAGCTCCCGCCCGCCACGACCATCGACCCGCCCGCCACCCCGAGCGACGACTCGGCTTCGGACATCGAGCAAGCCGCATCCGTGCAGCTACCGCGGCACCCCGGTCTCGGCGAGCCCGTCGGTTGGGAGATCCGCGCCCTCGAGGGTGGGGTCCGCGAGCTCGTCGTCGACTGGTCCGGCCCCGCCGGCGACATCCGGCTCACCGCCTGGTCAGCCGACGCCGACGTCTCCCTCCGCAAGATCGTCACCAGCGAGCCGGTCTTCGACGAGCGGCTCGAGACCGACGGCGACCCCGCCGTCTGGCTGAGCGGGCCGCATGTGCGTGATCTCGGCGACGATGCAGTCCTCGTCGAGTCCACCCTGCTCTGGGTCCGCGGCGGTATCGAGTACCGGCTCTCCGGCCCCGCGCTCACCCTCGAACAGGCCGTCGAACTCGCGGCCACACAGACCTGACCGACCCAGCTGGCTCACCCAGCCAACCCCCGCGCCAACCGCCGCGCACGAGGCCGACCGCGAGTTCGTCTCACGTACTGCGACATGCGACAAGGTGAGGGGCGCCCCGTTGTCGCATGTCGCACTACGTGAGACCGATGTGCGGGCGCGCCAGGCCGCACTGTCACACCGGCTTCCTACGGTCGGGGCATGAACTGGCGAACGATGATGCATTACCGTCCCGAGGTCACCGGAATCCTGCTGCGCTACGCGCTGCTGGACGTGATGCACGGCGTCGCCCAACCGGCATCGATCGACGAGATCGTGCGGGCGATCGAGGGGCTCGGCGTCGAGATCCCCGCGCGCAAGGGCAAGTGGGTGTCCGACGCCCTGCGCACCGAACACAAGAAGGGCCGGATCATCCGGGTCGGACGGAACCGCTATGTGGGCACGGAGATCCCGCGATCGACCCGCTATCGGGCCAAGCGCTCGATTCGCGATCATCGGGCCCCGGTGGAGGGAACCTTCCGGGACGCCGCCGGGTAGGAGGCACGGAGGTTCTCATGTCCCCACCCACGACCCTGCCAACCACGACCCGACGCCGATTCCTGACCGCCGCAGCCGTCCTTCCCGTGGTGGGCGCGGCGCCGTTCGTGCTGGACGGCTTCGTCGGCCCCGACGGCTCAGACACGGAGACGACCGGCGAGCAGGAACTCCGGATCACCTCGAACAACGGCCGCTACCAGGCGTGGGCCGACCCACTGCCCGAGGGCGCCTCGATCTATGCACCGGGGCCACGACGTCAGTCGACCATCACGGTGCGGGACCAGCTGACGGGCGCGGGCCGCACCCTGACGTTGGACCGGAATCTCGAGCCCGAGGCGTTCTCCCCGGACGGCGCGACACTCTTCGCGATCGACCACCGACCCGCCATGGCACCGGAGATCTATCGGGTGAGCACGATCGACGTTGCCGCGGGCGTGGTCACCGACACGCTCGGACCGCGCAAGCTCGCGCTGATCGAGGAGATGCGAGGTGAGGGCCGTGAACAGGTGTGGTCGCCGGCGGGCGACCAGCTGTACACGCTCTACATCCGCCAATGGCACGACCACGCCCGCCACACCGATTCCTCGCATGACGAGGTCCACTTCACGGATGCGTTCGTCCATGTCCTGGACGTCGCCAACGACTGGGCCCTGTGCGTCGAGCTGCCGGAGGGGATCGGCCTCGGGCCGGCGGGGTCGACCGCGATCATGGTCGACGAGACCGGCACCACCATCACGGTGGTCGACCATGCGCTCGGCGCCCGGATCGACGTCACCCGACTCGCCGACGAAGGCGCCTACGAGGTCGGCGAACTCACGCGGTTCGGCTGACCGAGCGGACCCGCCACTCGGCGCCCGGCTTCGCCGGGAGTCCGCCCGGTGCACCGCAGGCAATGGTCGGCACGGCCCGTCCCGGCTCGACCTCCACGCCCCATGAGCCGGACACGGCGACGACCACGGCCGACCCGTCGACCGCGGTGACCGTCCGGCGCTGCTCGTCGAAGCCCCAGTTGTCCGCGTCGGCGAAGGCCGCCCGCTCTGCCATCTGGGCAACGCCCGGCGCCGCGCCGACCCAGCCGCGGCAACGGTGGGCCAGCGAACTCGGCGCGGCCGAATGATCGAGGATCGAGACCATCTCGTCGGCACTGACCATGCCCCACATCCGACCGTCGGGCAGGGTGAGGCCGGTGGGCGCCATCCGATGACCACCGGTGTGCGAGACCCGACGGACCGATGTCCACCCGCGATCGGCGAGCTCGCCGCAGAGCGCCGCGCCGCGGGAACCACAGCAGACGTCGTGGCTCCCCTGCGTGCAGAGGAGGAGCTCACGACGCGGGGTCCGGTCGACGACCGAGGACGGCGCCACGTCGAGTCCGTCGACCAGCAGCGCGTTGAGGAGTTCACCGACATGATCGGGCGAGACGTGGTGCTCGGCCCGGTCGAATGACGCGCCGTCGACGAGCCGGTGGGCGACCACCCGCCCGACATCGTCGTCGAGCGGCACGGCGGCCAGCACCCGCACCCGCCGCCCGGCGGACTCCGCATCGAGTACGAGCTCGGGCACCGCGGTGAAGCCGTCCTTCGCCCAGACCGGCTTCGGCCAGGGCAGTGGCACGTCGACGACGATCAGCTCGTCGACCCAGAGCGCCGACCCTCCCGGATCGAGCTCGAGGCGACCGGCATGCGCCGCGCACCGTTCGGAGACGTCGGCAGGCGGAAGGAGGGCGGCGTCATAGCTCATGCTTCGGCCAGGATCGCAGGCAGCGGCTCGCGATGCACGACGGTGATCCGTTTGGTCGCCCTCGTCAACGCGACATAGAGCGAGCGGACGCCCTGGCGTTCCTCCGCCACGATGCGGGCCGGCTCCACGATCACCGCCGCGTCGACCTCGAGTCCCTTGACCAGGCGGACGGGCACGACGGTGACTTGCTGATCCAATCCATGGCGGGTCGGCCCGCCGACCGGCATCTCGTGGGCCTCGAACGCGGCATGGACCTCGTCGACCAACGAGTCCGGCACGACCACCGCCACATTGCCCTCCGACACCGCACCGAGCTCGGTCCGCACGGCCTCGACGAGGTCCTCGCGCAGGTCGTCCGCAGCGACGATGCGTGGAGGATCGCCGTCCTCGCGCACCGGTTGGGGTGGACGGAGTCCGGGCGCGGCGAGCGGGAGCACCCGATTGGCGAGCTGCATCGCGGGCCCAGGGATGCGGTAACCGATGGTGAGCTCACGCTCACGGGGCGGACGCTTCTCGGGCAGGGCCGAGACGATCGCGTCCCAGCCGTCGTTGGCCCACGCGCCGGTCGCCTGGGCGATGTCACCGACGATCGTCATCGAGCCGTTCAGCGACCGCCGGGCGACCATCCGTAGATCCATCGGCGACAGGTCCTGTGCCTCGTCGATGCAGATGTGGCCGTAGGTGCGCACCGCATCCTGGTCGCGCTTGCCGGGCCGATAGCCGAGCAGGGCGCGTGCCTCGTCGAGCAGGGGCACATCCGGGAAACGCCAGATCACGTCGTCGGCATGGGTGGACCGGGGACGGTGGAGTCGCTGGATCTCCTCGTCGGTGAACCGACCCCGGTTCGCCGAGCGCAGCAGTGCGCGGGACCCGAACAGATCGTGGAGCAGGTGGCTGGGCGACAGGACCGGCCACATCGCGTCGAGCGCCTCCCGCACGGGGAGTTCGTGGCGGATGCGTTCGCGCACGGTCGCGGCGTCGACATGACGGCGGGCGCTGGCCGCCAGTCGCTCGAAGAACAGCTCCTCGACGACCTTGCGGCCGGAGTTGTGTCCCCGGCTGCGCCGCCGGGCCTCCTTGATCATCCCGACGGTCTGCTCGGCGCTGATCCGCAGGTTCTGGACGCCGAAGCCGATCTGGAAGTCGTTTCGCAGCGGCCGCTCGCGGTCGTGGACGGCCTGGCTCAGCACGGCCACCATCCGGGCATCACCCTTGATCCGGGCCGTCGGTTCGTCGTCGAGCTTGTCGACCCGGACCTTCGGCCGGAGCAGGTCCGCCAGCACGGCGATGTCGACACCGGCCTCACCCAGCGACGGCAACACCTGTTCGATGTACGCGACGAACAGCCGGTTGGGGCCGACGACCAGCACACCCTGGCCCTCCAACGGGAACCGGTGGGTGTAGAGGAGATAGGCCGCACGGTGCAGGGCCACCACCGTCTTTCCCGTACCCGGTCCGCCCTGAACCACGAGCACGCCGGGCATGTCGGCGCGGATGATCTCGTCCTGCTCGGCCTGGATCGTGGCGACGATGTCGCCAAGACGACCGGTGCGCGACGCCTCGATGGCCGCGATCAACGCGCCCTGGCCGCGGGTGCCCAGATCCTCCGCGTCGACGTCTCGCAGGTCGCCGAACAACTCGTCGTCCAGACCGAGCAGCGTGCGGCCCCGGGTGGCGAAGTGGCGGCGACGCTCGAGGCCCATCGGCTCGCGGCCCGTGGCGCGGTAGAACGGCTCGGCCACCGGCGCCCGCCAATCGACGACAACCGGGTCCTGGGCCCGGTCCCAGACGCCGAGACGGCCGATGTAGAAGCGCTCGTCGATCTCCTCGGCATGCTCCGGATCGAAATCGATGCGCCCGAAAACGAGCGATCGATCACCCAGGTTCAGCTGGGCCAGGCGGTTCACCGCGCCCTCGATCATCGACTCCCGCTCGAAGCGGTGCTGGGTGGTGCCACCCTGCTGGGGATCGTGCGTGTCCGTGGCGCGGTTCGCCCGCTCACGGGCGACTTCGAGGCACGCGTAGGCGAAGTCGAGATGCGCCTGCTCGGCGTCGAGTTCGGGATGACGGTCGGACACGGTGGGGGGTGAACTCCCGGGGGTGGGGAAACAGTCCAGTGTAGCGGTGCCCGAATGGGCCCCGGCAGCCGTACCATCTCGACCAGATGTTCTCGATCGGACTCGTTCTCAGCGCCGGCGGACCGCTCGGCGATCCGTGGCATTCCGGCGTTCTCGGCCGCCTCCAGGAGGTCACCGGGTGGGACGCGCGCGACGCCGACCTCGTCGTCGGGACGTCCGCCGGTTCGATCACCGCCACCGCGCTGCGGGCCGGGGTCGCTCCGGTCGATCGCAAGCTCCATTTCAGCGGGGGGCCGATCTCGGCGGCGGCACAGACGATCTACGACCGGATCACGACGCCCTACGACGAGCCGATCGTCGACCGGGTCTGGCGTCCGAGCTCGCCGAAGATGGCACTCACCTCCGCGTGGCCGCCGTGGAAGATCGATCCACTGCGCGTCGCGGTGGCGAAGCTCCCGCGCGGCACGAAGTCCGGTGAGCCGCTCGAGCAGCGGATGAACGAGCTGCTCCCCGCCCCCTGGCCGAACCAGCCCACCTGGATCGTCGCCGTTCGACTCTCCGACGGGCGCCGCATCGTCTTCGG
>BQJV01000133.1 GCA_021604885.1 Acidimicrobiales bacterium | reverse complement strand
ACGAGTGAGAAGGCATCGATGCCGGGAATGTCGGCAACCGCGGCCCGCGACGGTCCGCGTCCGAAGTTGATGAGCAGCTCGCGGTCACGCAACGTCACCCACCCGGCGCCGAAGGCGACGTCCTCGCGGGTTTCCCCGGTGACGTGGGCGATACCCCACTCGTCGTACTCGAGCGTCAGCCCCTCGCGGCCGGTCTCGATCACGGTCGTCTCGCCGATCGGCGCGAAGTCCTGTGGCAGGAAGAACTCCTCGATATCGGCGGCGGTCACGTTGCCCCGCAGCGGGGTCAGCCCGTCATAGAGGGCGAGCTGGTCCAGCGAGTGCTCGCCCGTGGGGATCCCGCCGAAGTTGCCGGGCGGAAGGACGTAGTACGCGCGGTCCTCGGCGGGCGTCTCGACCTCGACCGTGCCGTCGTCGGCGCCATCGGTCTCGTCGCCGGCCCCGTCGTGGCTGCCGTCGGACGTCTCACCGGACGGGTCGGGCTCGTCGGCGGCGGGATCGTCCTCGCCGCACGCAGCGGCGATCAGGGCGAATGCGAGTGCGGTCGCGAGCAGGCGGCGAACGAGGCGTGTGGTCATGTGGGTCCCCTCCGTGACGCGGGCGAGCCTAGGCCGGGTCGAGGAGGCAGCGTCCAGACAGGTCGCGAGCGCCACGGCGTACCATCGGGCGGATGCCGACACAGGAGCGGGTCGATCGGGCCATGGACACCTTCGTGAAGAAGGTTGCGCACGAGCTCGCCTGGGCGGGGCGCGGCGATCGTGGACTGTCGACGGAGGAGGCCCGGCGGGTGGCCCGCCTCGAGGCGCGACGGCTGCTCACGGCGATGGCACTCGTGGACGGTCGCCACTCGCCCGGCGAGTTGGCGTGGACGGGCATCGGCATCGAGACGCGCGGCGATGCGCAGGCCTTCCTGGCGAAGCCGTCGGATGTGTTGGAGCTGTTGTTGTCGACCGAGGGGCGCAACGGCGCCGCCGTGATCGCCTACGCCCACCAGGCGCGTCATCTCATGCGCACGGCGGCGGCGGTCGACGGCATCACCGGCGAGCACGAGCTGGTCGGCCTTCGCATGCTCGACGAGGTGTTGCGCGATCCCGAGCACGATGCGATTGCCGCCGCCGCGGCCGCCGACACCGATGCGGCGAGCGAGGAGCCGGACGAGTCGGTCGACGAGGTGCTGGCCGAGCTCGACGCACTCATCGGTCTCGATGACGTGAAGACGGCTGTCCGCGAGCTCGTCAACGTGACGATCGTCGAGAAGATGCGCGTCGACGTGGGGCTGCCCGTGCCTGAACGCACCCACCATCTCGTGTTCACCGGCAACCCCGGCACGGGCAAGACCACGGTGGCCCGACTCCTGGCCCGGGTGTTCGCCGCGTTGGACATCTTCGATCGCGGGCATCTCGTCGAGGTGCACCGAGCGGACCTCGTCGCCGGCTACGTCGGCCAGACGGCGCCCAAGACGGAGGACGCCGTGAACGAGGCGCTCGGCGGTGTCCTGTTCATCGACGAGGCCTACGCGCTGGTCGGGGAGGGGCGGGACTTCGGTGACGAGGCGATCACGACGCTCGTCAAGCTGATGGAGGACCATCGCGACGACTTCATGCTGGTCGCGGCCGGCTACCCGGTCGAGATGCGTGCCTTCGTCGACGCGAACCCGGGGCTCGCGAGTCGGATTCGGGCCGAGGTCGCGTTCCCGGACTACACGCCGGACGAACTCGTCGCCATCACCCGCCTGATCTGCGACGGCAACGGCTACGACGCGGCCGTCACCGACGAGGAGCTCGTCGCCCACTTCACGTCGGGCGACATCGAGCTCAGTAAGGGCAACGCCCGACATGCGCGCCGCGCGTTCGAGGAAGCCACCGTGCGTCAGGCCACCCGCTTGGTGGCGGCTGCGCCGGACAAGGAGGCGCTCCGGGAGCTGACTGCGGCCGACTTCGGGCTCGGCGCGTCGTAAACGGCGGATCCGGTCCCCCGGCGCTTGTACCGTCACGGCGTGGGATCGATCCAGGTCAGCCATCTCGGATGGTCGTTGCCGGGTGGCCAGATGCTGCTCGACGATGTCGGCTTTCGCGTGGGCGAGGGCGAGCACGCCGCGCTCGTCGGGGCGAACGGGGCGGGCAAGTCCACGATCATGCGTCTCATCGCGGGAACCGAGACGGCCGCCGAGGGGACCATCTCGGTCCAGGGCTCGATGGGCGTGATGACGCAGCTCGTCGGCTCGCTCGACGAGGCGGTGACGGCGCGCGATCTCTACGTCTCCCTCGCGTCGGTGGAGATTCGCGAAGCCGCGTCGCGGCTCGCCGACACCGAGGCGCAGATGGCCGCCGGCACCGACGACGGGATGAAGTACGCGAAGGCGCTCGACCGTTGGGGCGGCATCGGTGGCTACGACGAGGAGGTCCGCTGGGAGGAGTGCGCGCATCGTGTGACCGGTCGATCGTGGGCCGAGGTCGCCGACCGATCGATGGCGACGTTCTCGGGTGGTGAGCAGAAGCGCATGGCGCTCGAGTACCTGCTCCGCTCCGAACACGAGGTGCTGCTCCTCGACGAGCCGGACAACTTCCTCGATGTCCCCGGCAAAGAGTGGCTCGCCGATCGGCTCCGGGAGAGCGCGAAGACGATCCTCTATGTCAGTCACGATCGCGAGTTGCTCGCCGCGACCTCGGACAAGGTCGTGACGATCGAAGCCCATGGCGCCTGGACGCACGGCGGATCCTTCGCGACCTGGCGCGAGGCACGGGAGCATCGGCTGGAGCTGGCGAACGACGAGCAGCGCCGCTGGGCCGAGGAGCGCAAGCGGCTCGTGCGGCACATGCGCGAGCAGAAACGGCGCGCCGCGATGAGCGACGCGAACGCGAGCCGCGCCCGTGCCGCGGAGACCCGGCTGCGCCACTTCGACGACGAGGGGCCCCCGCCGGAGGCGGCGAAGGACCAGCACATCGAGATGCGTCTCGCCGGTGGCCGCACCGGTAAGCGGGTGGTCATCGCGGAGCAGCTCGAGCTGAGCGACCTCACGTTCCCGTTCGATCTCGAGATCTGGTTCGGCGAGCGGGTGGCCGTCGTGGGTCGCAACGGCACCGGGAAGTCGCACTTCCTGCGTCTGCTCGGCCACTGGACGGGCGAGGAGGTCGACCCGAGCTGTCCCGTCGCCCACGAGGGTGCGTGGAAGCTCGGTGCACGGGTCGTTCCGGGTCTGTTCAACCAGACGCACGACCAGCCGGAGCTCGTCGGCCGCACGATCCTCGAGATCCTCGCGGATCGCCACCTGGCGCGCGGGTCGGCGATGAGTCGCCTCCGACGCTACGAACTCCAGGGCCAGGCGGACCAGCCCTGGGAGACCCTGTCCGGCGGCCAGCAGGCGCGGTTCCAGATCCTCCTGCTCGAGATCGACGGGGCGAACCTGCTGTTGCTCGACGAGCCGACCGACAACCTCGACGTCGCCTCCGCCGAAGCGCTCGAGGCCGGCCTGGAGGTGTTCGAGGGCACCGTCGTCTGCGTCACCCACGACCGATGGTTCCTGCGATCGTTCGACCGGTTCGTGGCGTTCACGGGGGACAACGAGGTCGTGGAGCTCGACGACCCGGCCGACGCCTGGGCGTCCTGACCCCTTCGACTACGGCTCGGGCGGGGCGACGAAGTCGATGAGTTCCTCGACGGCACCGAGCATCGGCGCTTCGAGGTCCTGCCACGAGTCCACCTGGCCGAGTACCTGTTTCCAGAACTCCCCGGGTGACGCGTTGCTTCCGAGTGCGGCGATCACGCCTTCCTTCCACGGCTGACCCTTCGGGATCTCCGGCCACGCATCGAAGCCGAGAACCGTGGGCTTCACGGCCTGCCAGACGTCGACATACGGATGGCCGGTGATCAGCACGTTCGGGTCGTCGATCTCCGCCGCCAACCGTGTCTCCTTCGAGCCGTCGACGAGGTGATCGAGCAGGATGCCGAGCCGGCGGCCCGGGGTCGGGCGGAAGCCGCGGACCCGTTCGGCGAGATCGTCCGCGCCTTCGAGCTGTTCGACGACGACCCCTTCGACGCGCAGATCGTCGCCCCACACCTTCTCCACGAGTTCGGCGTCGTGGATGCCCTCGACCCAGATGCGGCTGGCGCGCGCCACGCGGGCCGGGACGGTGCCGAGGTCGATCGAGCCCGAGGCCGTGAGGGTCGGCTCGCTCGCGGTCGGTGCCGGGGGGACGAGCTTCACCGGCACGCCCTTGCCGTCGATCGCGGCGCGCACGGAGCCGTCCGCATAGCGAACCGTGTGGTCCTTGCCGTGGCGGTCGCGCAGCACGAGCCGGGGCGGGCTGAACTCGACGAGTGCGCCGACCACGCCCGAACCGCGGTCCTCCAGCACGAGTCCGCGGGTCGCCGCCATCACCGGGCGTTGCCGGGCGCGGGCGGCCCGCGACCCGCTGGGGTCGTCAAGGTCGATCATCTCGAGGCGGCGCTTGTCGGGGGCCATCGCCGAGAACCTACGGCCCGCCTCACGTCCGCGGGTGGAGGGCCGATGATGAGAGTGTGGACTCCGTGAGTACTCGCTCGCATCCTCGTCTAGGGTGGGGGACGTGACCGACCCCGTTCGCTATCGCGTCGAGGAACTGGCCGAGGCCGCCGAGGTCGCGGTCGACACCGTCCGCTACTACCAGCGCCGCAAGCTCCTGGCCCCGCCGGTCAGGGAGGGCCGCGTCGCCTGGTACGGCGAGGCGCATCTCGCCCGGCTCCGCGAGGTCCGTCACCTCGCGGACACTGGCTTCACCCTCGCCCAGATCAAGGAGCTGTCGACGCAGGATGCCACCGGCCTCCTCGCCGATCTCGCGTCCCAACACGCCGCCGACCCGGATCTCGACAAGGCGGAACTCGCTCGGCGGGCCGAGGTGCCGGAGTTCATCGTCGACCTCGTCGTCGGCGCCGGACTGCTGGTGCCGTCGTCGGGCGACGGTGACACGGCCCGGTTCCCGGCGGATGCGGTCGACATGCTCGTCGCGGCCCGCACGCTCGTGAGCGAGGGCGTCTCGCTCGAGGAGCTGACGGCGTTGGCGATGCGCCACGCCACCCATGTGGAGGACGTGATCGACGACGCCATCGAGCTCTTCAAGCGCCACAGCGATCGTCGGGGCGGTGATCGCGACGAGCTCATCGGCCTCATGCACCGGCTCGTTCCCGTCGCCAGCGTCCTCGTCGGCCGTCACTTCGAACGCACCCTGTTGACTCGGGCGCTCGCCCGGATGGGCGACGACGCGGCGGCGGCCGACGTGCTGAGCGGTGGGCTGGTCGTGCTCGCCCGCCGACTCGACGAGCGGGTCGACCCGCTGGCGGTGTTCGCCGCGGCCGCGGACGAGCACCGCACCGTCTGGATCCGCCCGGACCGTGGGTTCTCCGTCGTCGGTCTCGGCGCGGTCGAGACGATCTCGCCGGTCGGCGACGGGCGTTTCTCCGCGGCGTCCGCATCGCGGGCGGCGTTGGCCGCTCGGGTTCGCCGCACGGGCCCATCCGAGGCGCCTGCCCCGATGCTCGTCGGCGGCTTCTCGTTCTCCGCCTCCGGGTGGGGTGGCCCGAGCGGGGCTGCCGGCCGCGGGCCCGACTGGTCGGGGTTCCCCGAGACCCACTGGGTTCTGCCCGAGTTGACCTTCGTCGATCGGGTCGACGGATCCTGGATCCTCGCCGCAGCCCGTGTCGTCGCCGGCGAGCAGGAGAGTGATGCGATCGACTCGCTCGATCGTCGCATCGACGCCATCTGCGCCGATCTACCGACGCCGCTCGATGTCGATCTCGACTTCGACAACGGCGAGGTCTCCTCCGAGGGTGCGACCGCGGCGCCCTACGAGGCGATCGTCGCCGACGCCGTGCAGTCCATCGCCGCCGGCGAGTTCGGCAAGGTGGTGTTGGCCCGCACCCACGACGAGGTCGGCGTCGAACCGCTCACGGTGCTCGCCCGGCTCCGGGAGCGCTATCCGGGCTGTGCCATCTTCTCGTTCGCGGTCGGCAGCCGGCATTTCCTGGGTGCGTCACCCGAGGAGCTCGTCAGCCTCGACGGACGCCAGGTCCGTACGGCGGCGCTGGCGGGAACGACCGGCGTCGGCTGGGACGAGACCAGCGACCAGGGCCTCGCCTCGGAGATGCTCACGTCCGCGAAGATCCGGGCCGAGCACCAGTTCGTCGTCGACGACATCGCCAACCGGCTCGCTGCGCTCGGCCTCGTCGGCGAGACGCCGGTCGAGCCCGAGGTCCTGCGTCTCGCCCGGCTCCAGCATCTCCGTACACCCATCACCGCTCGCATCGAGCGCCGCGCCGGCGGGGTGAGCGACATGGACGTCCTCCGGGTCGCCGGCGTCCTTCATCCGACGCCGGCCGTCGCGGGCACACCCACCGCCGCGGCCGTCAACTGGCTCGAGGCCCGCGAGGCCTTCGACCGCGGCTGGTATGCCTCGCCCGTCGGCTGGTGTGACCTCGACGGCAACGGCGAGCTGCGGGTCGCACTGCGCTCCGCGCTCGTCGATGCGTCCTCGGGCCACGCGACCCTTTTCTCGGGCGCGGGGATCGTCGCCGAGTCCGTTCCGGCGGAGGAGTTGACCGAGACCGGGGTCAAGCTCCGCGCCCTCCTGGATGTGATGGACAAGTGAGTCCCGATCCGACCCCCGATCCGACTCCCGATCCGACCTATGACGTCGTCGCGGCGTTCGCGGCGGGGCTCGTCGAGCACGGGGTCACCGACGTCGTCATCAGCCCGGGGTCGCGCTCGACGCCGCTCGCCGTCACCCTGCACGCCCAACCGGCACTCACGACCTGGATCCAGCTCGACGAACGGTCCGCCGGCTTCTTCGCGCTCGGTCAGGCGAAGGCGACCGGCCGTCCGTCCGTGCTGGTCTGCACCTCCGGGACCGCGGCCGCCAACTATCTGCCTGCGGTCGTCGAGGCTCACCACACCGGGGTGCCGCTCATCGTCTGCACCGCCGATCGCCCGCCCGAGCTGCGCGACTGGGGTGCGGGTCAGACCATCGATCAGGTCGGCATCTTCGGCTCCTGTACGCGCTGGGCCCCGGATCTTCCCGTCGCCGGCGAGTGGCAACCCGAGCGGGCCCGCCTGGCCGCCCATCGCGCCGTCGACGCCGCCATCGGCACCGCACCCGGGCCCGTCCATCTCAACTGGCCCTTCCGCGAGCCGCTCGAGCCGGTTGGCGCCGTCCCTGTCGTCGCGGCAGCCGCGCGTCCGCCGGTCGCCGCCGTCCCCGCACCCGTCGATCCGATCGACCTACCCGGTCGGGGAGTGATCATCGTCGGCCCCGACGCCGGCCTCGGTATCGCCGCCCAGCGCGACATCGCCGTCGCGGCGCTCGCTGCCTCCGCTCGCACCGGATTCCCGGTCATCGGTGAACCGATCTCCGGGGTGCGCCGTTCCGTCGCGACTGACGGACTGCCCATCGCGACCGCCGACCATCTCCTCAAGGTCGACGAGATCGCTGCGGAGCTCGTTCCCGAGGTCGTCGTGCGGATCGGCGGCTCGCCGACCACCAAGCCGGTCCGGCTCTGGATGGAACGGCATCGGCCCCGCACCGTGCTCGTCGACCCCGCGGGCCGCTGGCACGACGCCTCGTTCACCACCATCGATCACATCGCCACCGATCCCATCGCCGCGCTCGATGCATTCCGCGCGACCGCCGACGCCGCCTGGGCCGATCGCTGGCGAGAACTCGATGCCGCTGCTGCGCTCGTCATCGATCGGGAGACCGAGGCCGGTCCGCTGCTCAGCGCATCGGTCACCGCGACACTCGCCGACGCGCTTCCCGACGGGTCGCTCGTCATGACCTCGAACTCGATGCCCGTCCGCGATCTCGAT
>BQJV01000132.1 GCA_021604885.1 Acidimicrobiales bacterium | reverse complement strand
GTCGACTTCGTGACGTTTCAGCTTCTCGACGTCGAGCCCGCTCGGGTCGTAGACGGCGCCGCTGCGATCGGCCACGGCCACGACACTGACCCCGAGTTCGTCGAGCGCGAACGCGGCATGGGAGCCGACGTTGCCGTAGCCCTGGATCGCCGCGGTCTCCCCCGCGAGCGTCTTGTCCAACTCGCCGTAGAGGTGGCGCAGCGCGTAGGCGGCCCCTCGGCCGGTCGCCGAATCGCGTCCGAGACTTCCGCCGAGCTCGACCGGCTTCCCGGTGACGACGCGTCGTGCATTCTGGCGTTCGCCAGGGCCACGGCTGTTGAGGTAGGTGTCCATCATCCAGCCCATGGTGCGGGCATCGGTACCCATGTCGGGGGCGGGAATGTCGAACTCCGGGCCGATGTTCTCGCCGAGGGCGTGGGTGAACCGGCGCACCACCCGTTCCATCTCCGTGTCCGTGAAGTCGCGGGGCTCGATGGCCACACCGCCCTTCGCTCCACCGAACGGGATCTGGAGCAGGGCGCATTTGAACGTCATCCACGTCGCGAGCGCGCGCACCTCGTCGAGATCCACGCCGGGATGGAAACGCACGCCGCCCTTGTACGGGCCGAGCACGTTGTTGTGCTGGATGCGGTAGCCCTGCACCAGGTCGTAGGCCCCGCTGTCGCGCTGGACGGGGAAGTTGATGATGAGCTCGTTCATCGGCCGCGACAGGATCCGTCGGACCTTCGGATCCATGTCGATCGCGGCGGCGGCCTGTTCGACGTTGGCCGCGGCCTCTTCGTAGAGCCGAGCGGTCGAGGTGGCGTCACTCATACTGGCTCCGATCGGCCGCCGTCGCCGGCCCTACAGGTACTGCCCGGTGGCCACGGAGTCGATGGACTTGCCACCCGACTCGTCGTCATCGGTGTGGATCAGGGTGCGGACGTAGACGATCCGCTCGCCCTTCTTGCCCGACACCTTCGCCCAGTCGTCCGGGTTGGTGGTGTTCGGAAGGTCCTCCTGCTCCTTGAACTCCTGGCGAATGGAGGCGAGGAGGTCGTCGGTGCGTATGCCGCGCGGCCCGCCCGCGATCTCGCGCTTGATCGCGAGCTTCTTGGACCGGCGCACGATGTTCTCGATCATGGCGCCGGACGAGAAGTCCTTGAAGTACATGACCTCTTTGTCGCCGTTCTGATAGGTGACCTCGAGGAAGCGGTTGGTCTCGTCGGATCGGTACATCTCGCGGACCGTCTCCTCGATCATGGCCTGCACGGCCTTGCCGGGATCGCCGCCGCCGATGGTCTCGACGAGGTCCTCGTCGATCGGAAGATCCGGGGTGAGGTAGCGACCGAAGATGGCCGCCGCGGAGTCCTCGTCGGGCCGCTCGATCTTGATCTTCACGTCGAGGCGACCGGGCCGGAGGATCGCAGGATCGATGAGGTCCTCACGGTTCGACGCGCCGATCACGATGACGTTGCGGAGTGTCTCCACACCGTCGATCTCGGCGAGCAGCTGGGGCACGATCGTCGACTCGATGTCGGAGCTGATGCCACTCCCCCGCGTGCGGAACAGCGACTCCATCTCGTCGAAGAAGACGATGACCGGCCATCCCTCCTCGCTCTTCTCGCGGGCCCGCTGGAAGACGAGGCGGATCTGACGTTCGGTCTCGCCGACGTACTTGTTCAGCAGCTCGGGACCCTTGATGTTCAGGAAGAAGCTGCGGGCCTGCTTGTCGCCGGAGACCTCCGCGACCTTCTTGGCCAGGGAGTTCGCGACCGCCTTGGCGATCAGGGTCTTGCCACAGCCAGGCGGTCCGTAGAGCAGGATGCCCTTCGGCGCGGGCAGGTCGTAGTCCTGGAACAGGGCGCTGTGCACGAACGGAAGCTCGACGGCGTCGGTGATCTCCTCGATCTGGGTGTCGAGCCCGCCCACGTCGTTGTAGCTGACGTCGGGTACCTCCTCGAGCACGAGATCCTCGACCTCGGGCCGAGGGAGGCGTTCGAGCACCACGCCGGCCCGGGGATCGATGAGCAGGGTGTCGCCGCTGCGCATCGGCCCGGCCTTCACGTCCTCGCCGATCTCGACGACGCGCTCCTCGTCGGCTCGACCGACGATCAGGGCGCGTTCGCCGTCGGCGAGCACCTCCTTGAGGGTGGCGACCTCGCCCGTGCGGTCCGGGGTGCGGGCCATCACGACGTTGAACGATTCGTTCAGCACCACTTCCTGTCCGAGCGAGAGTTCGCCGGCGAGCTCGGGCTGGACGGCGACGCGCATCTTTCGGCCGCCGGCGTGGACATCGACCGTGCCGTCCTCGTTGGCGCCCAGCACCGTGCCGTAGCCCGAGGGCGGCTGGGTGAGCTTGTCGACCTCGTCGCGCAGCGTGGAGATGTGCTCGCGGGCTTCGCGCAACGTGTAGGTGAGCTTCTCGTTCTGCGAGACGGCCTTGCTGAGCTGGCCTTTCGTCTCCAGGAGCCGTTCCTCGAGGGTGCGGACCCGCTTCGGGGAGTCCTGGAGGCGGCGGCGCAGCGCGGTGACCTCGTCCTCCATCTCGGCGGCGACCATGCGGAGCCGATTGATCTCGGCCTTGGCGTCCTGGTCCTCCACTGGTCCTCCCGTGCTCGGCGGTTGGGTCCGGGTCGGGGGTCACCCTAGACCCCGGTGTCTGTCTGTCGTCGGACGCCCCGGCCCGTCCACAAGTGTTCTCACGCTCCGTGGCAACACTCCCACGGACATGGAGCCCGCGTGAGTGATTTCACACGGGCCGGGTACCACGCTCGTTCAAGCCGGGCGTTATGATGCCGACGAAGTAGGTGTCCCGTGCCCGGGACCATGAAGAGAGCGTGGCAACCTACGGCCCGCCCGATCGACATAAGGAACACACCAAGCATGAAGGTTTGGATCGACCAGGATCTCTGCACCGGCGACGGTCTCTGCGAAGAAATCGCCCCCGACGTGTTCACCCTTCTCGACGATGGTCTCGCCTACGTCAAGGAAGGCGACAAGGTGTTCTCCGACCCCGGCGGCCCCGAGGGCCTTGCCGTGGTCAAGGAAGGCCAGGAAGAAGCCACCATCGAATCCGCCGAGGAATGCCCCGGCGAGTGCATCTTCATCGAGGTCTGACCCACCCACCGGATCGCATGTGAGAAGGCGGCCTGCGGGTCGCCTTCTTCGCGTCAGCAGTCCGGTTCTTCGCGTCAGCAGTCCGGCACGGTGAGGTTGGCGTCCATACCGCGGGCGACCAGCGCCTCGACCTCCGAGGACCGCACGGCGTAGCCGACGCTTCCGGTTGCCGTCGACGTCGCGAACGTCACCCCGACGACCTCGCCGGACGGGTCGACCATCGCCGCGCCGGAGTCACCGAGATCGACCTCGGCAGCGAGGAGCCAGCTCTTGCGTTCGATCCGCTCGGTGCCGCCCACCCGTTCGATGCGGACCGTCACGGGCCGATCGATCCGATAGGGCGTCGGATCCGGGAAGGGCCCGTCCTCCCACCCGAACACCGCGCCGATGCTCCCCGGCGCCGCGTCGGCTGCGAGCGGCAGCGGATCCAGGTCGGCGTCCTGCACCTCCAGGATCGCGAGGTCCGCGTCCGGATCGAAGGACACCGGCACGCCGCGCAGTTCGCGGCCGTCGAACAGATACACACGGATCTCGTCCATCCCGAGGATGACGTGGGCATTGGTCACGACCAGGTCGGCGGTGAGTGCGAAGCCGCTGCCGTGGGCCAGCCGGCCGCAGGCGACCCCCTCGATCCCGACCGTCGACGCGATCACGTCGGCCAGTCGGGTCTCGGAGAGACCGTGGTCGACCGGCACACCCACCGCATCGACCGGCGTCGACAGCGTGGAGTCCGTGCCGGCGCTGTCGTCACCGCACGCACCCAATGCGAGGGCGGTCGTGAACAGGGCCGCGAGGAGACGGCGGCTCTCGCGCCGATCGCCTCGGTGTGTGGTCATTCCTCCAGGAGCCGAGCGTGGGTGAGGAACCCCGTGTGGGCGACCATGCGGTGGTCGGGGCGTACGGCGTTGCCCTGGACGTGCCAGCTCCGGTTGAGGACCTCGGTGGTCTCGGCGAAGCCGAAGTGCGACTCCTCGAGCGCGTCGTGGAGCTGGGAGACCTGGATGATGCTCGGCGTGTAAGCGAGGAAGATGCCCCCCTTGCGCAGTGCCGTCTCCGCATGCGGGACGACCTGCCACGGCTCCGGCAGGTCGAGGACGATTCGGTCGAGCTCGCCCTCGTCGATGCCCTCGTAGACGTCGCGAACCTGGGTGGCGTAGCGCTCGAGGACGTCGGTCCCGAGAAAGCGTTCGACGTTCTCGCGTGCTTTCGCCTCGAAGTCGTCGCGGATCTCGTAGCCGATGATCTCCGCACCGGCGCGCAGCATCCCGGTCGACAGAGCCCCACTGCCGAGGCCGGACTCGAGCACCCGGGCGCCGGGAAAGATGTCGGCCATGATCAGGATCGGGCCGATGTCCTTGGGGTAGATGACCTGGGCCCCTCGCGGCATCTTCAGGACGAAGTCGGTGATCGTCGGGCGCAGGACGGTGAAGACCATGCCGCGTGTCGATCGGAAGAGGGTTCCCTCGTCGGCGCCGATGAGCTCGTCGTGTGCCAGCACCCCCGAATGAGAGTGGAACTCGCCGCCGACGGCGAGGTCGATCAGGTAGCGACGACGCTTGCGGTCGATCAGCAGGACCGGCTCGCCCTCCTCGAGAGGTCCGCGGCCGCTCACGAGGCCACCTTCGCCCGTCGGCGGGTGCGACCCATCTCGATCGGGACCGCCTGGGTCGCCCGCTCGGTGAGTCGACAGAAAGCGCACACGCCGTTCGACGACGGCGCCTGGCAGCGCTCGCACGGCGTGACCGGTGCCCCGTCGGTGTCCGTCGTCGGCGCCGCGAAACGCTCGGCGGCACGATCGAGGAAGCCGAAGTAGAAGGCGTGCTTCGCTCCGGGCGAGTCGACCTCGATGTCGTTCAGCGCTGCCTTGTAGGACAGGTGCTTGTTGCCGGCGGCCATCGGGCATTCGTCGACGAGATAGTCGATGCCCCGCAGCAGGCAGTACGCGGCGGTGTCGCGCTCGGTGAGGCGCACCAGGGGCTTGACCTTCTTCGGAAAGCCGTTGGCTGCCGGGAGGTGGGGCATCTGGCGTCCGAGATAGTCGACCTGCCAGTGCAGGGTGTTGCCCATCAGGACCGCCGCCTCGTCGTCGAGATTGTGGCCGGTGACGATCGCGTCGTAGCCGCCCCGGCGGGCGGCGTCGTCGAACAGGTGTCGCTTCGAGAGCCCGCACGCGGAGCAGGGAGCGCGCTTGGCGGCGCGGCTGCCGTTCGGTACGTCGAAGCCATGGTCGCGGAGGAGGTCGTCGACATGGAGCGTGAGCCCTCGCTCGTCGGCGAAGCGTTGGGCGTAGCCCCGCGAGGCGTCGCTGTACTCCCCGATGCCGAGCCCGATGTAGAAGCCGTCGGCCGCGAAGCCGAGCTCGGTCAGGATGTCCCAGACGGCGAGCGAGTCCTTGCCGCCGCTGACGGCGACGAGGACACGATCCCCCGGCTCGAGCATGGCGAACTGGTCGATGCTCTTCTGTGTCTGGTCGCGACAGAGGCGCATGAAGTGCTCGGGGCAGAAGTTCGCGTTGTGTCGACGCACGTCGATCACCGCCGGGCCGCGGCAGACCTGGCACTTCACGATGCGCCGCCGGAGATGACGGAACGGACCTCGATGGTGGCGTGCTTGCCCAGCATCTTGTCGCCGGGAACGAGCGCGCCGTCCTCGATCACGAGGTGTGACTCGCGGTTGAGGTCGAGATCGCGCAACAGCGTCGAGACCTGGATCGGGCCCTCGATCTCGACCTCGCGCGACGGATTGCGCAGCAGGACCCGCACTCAGTCCGGCCCTCGCTGGTCAGCCGTGTGGCGGATCACCAGTTCCTCGCCGGGCTGCAGGGGCTCGCTGAAGCGAATGGGCATCTCGCCGCGCTTCGTGACCTTCCCGGACCAGCGGGCGACATACCCGAGTCCGAAGATCGCCAACCAGAATCGCGAGCCGCCGAGCAGTCCCTTGCGGACGCTGTTCATGCGGATCGTCCGCTTCACATAGGCGGGGCCGAAACCGCGGCCGGCCATCAGATTCTCCGGATCTCCACGACGGTGGACTTGGTGGTGCCCACGCGGCGTCCGATCCGGTAGGCCAGATAGAGGACGACCACGGCGCCGCCGATGGCCACGGGGATCAGCTTGCGGGCGGTGGCCTCGGCCTGGACCTGGGCATCGCCCACGACCGAGCGCACGCTCTCGTGGATCTCGTCTCGGGTGATCGGGGTGGTGTGGTCAGCCATCAGAGACTCCGCTTGGTGATCCGCCACACCAGCAGGCCGGTGATGGCCAGGGCGGCGACGAGGGTGAGGAGGTAGGGGGCCCAGGAGAGGTTGCCGGTGAAGGTCGAACCGGTCTCCTCCTGCAGGACCCGGAGCATGGCCAGCGTGAGAGAGATGCCGCCGAGCATGAGCAACACGCTGCCGGCGAGCCCCATGCCGACCCATCGGCCCATGCCCTGGAGCGGCTCGACCGTCTCCTGGCGCGCGTAGGCCTTGATCAGGTCGAGGACGTCGGCGGGTCCCTGGCGTTCGTTCGTGGATTGAGCCATCGGGGCGTCACCCTATCCGCGCTCGTCGGCCAGAGCCTCCAGCATCTCGGCCCGTTCGGCGATCAACGTGATCGCCTGCTCGAGCCGAGCGGCTGCTCCGGGGACGGCGAGCAGGCCACTGCCGTCGAGTGTCCCGAGCTGAGCCACGATCGCCGCCTGCCAGACGGCCTGGGCGTGGTCGTCGGCCAGGACGATCGCCGGGATGGTGCGGTCCGGTTGGAGTCGTTCGGCGGCGGTGCGGATCCGCTGGACGCCGGCATCCAGTTCGGCGCGTGTGGCGGGGTCGATCGCGCCGGGATAGCTCTCGGCGTCGTCGTCGGGCCAGTCCTCGACCAGCGCCCGCGGATACGGGTCGTCCGGCAGCCACTCCACGACGCGAACCCGGCGGGTGGCCGTCGCCATGAGCGCCCAGCGGCCGTCCTCGAACTCCTCGTGCTGCACGATCCGGGCGACGACGCCGACGTTGCCGCGCACGTCGTCACCGCCGACCTCCCGTCCCCGCTCGATCGGTGCCGTCCCGAACTCCGGCTCGTCGCGGACGGTGACGTCGCGGGCGAACTGGCGGTACCGGGGCTCGAAGAGGTGCAGTGGGACGACCGCGGTCGGCAACACCGTCTGTTCCAGCGGGAACATCGGCAGCTCGTACACGGCTACTCCTCGGCGTCGACGGGGAGCGGCGCGATGTCTTCGAGTTCGGGTCCGCCCGGATGCTCGCCGATCGCATCGAGCAGTGCCGACACGACCTCGTCGCACGTCGTGCGCTCGGCGAGCGTGCCGTCCTCGCCCGGCGACCAGTTCACGATCATCGAGAAGGTCAGTTCGTCGCCGTTGGACGCGACGGCCGTGCCGGCGACCGCCGTGACCTCGGGTCGAGCGGATGCGATGACGTTCAGCGACGGGACGCCGCTCGGCAGGCAGGACGCGACGGCGCTGTTGCCGACTCCGGCGATCGCACCGGAGGCCAGCGTGCCGGGGTCGCCGTCGAGGATGTCGGCAACCGCCCGACACTGGGAAGTGCTGAACAGCGAGAGGCCGGAGCCATCCCAGGCGGGGAAGTTGCCGACCTCGTCCTCGGGTATGAGATCCGCCGTGACCAGGGCGCCGCTGACGTTGATGGCGGCACCCAGCGGCAGGTCACCCGGCCAGCCCTCGCGCACCGCAAGTTCGCGATAGAGCATCTCCGCGGTCGTCGCGTCGACGAGCGCTCGCCGTGCGATGTCCACGAGCGGG
>BQJV01000131.1 GCA_021604885.1 Acidimicrobiales bacterium | reverse complement strand
GGTAAGGGTGAAACGGTGCGGTAAGAGCGCACCAGCATCCCGGGCGACCGGGATGGCTAGGCAAACCCCACCCGGAGCAAGGCCAGACAGGGAGAGGGCGTCCCGCCCGCAGACACTCCCGGGTAGGCCGCACAGATGGATGGTCATCCACGGAGGTATTCCCACCTCCAGGACAGAACCCCGCTTACAGGTCGACTCCCCGCCACCACCTCATCGCAGCCGGACCTATTGGGGCACGCGGGCCGGAGTGCGAGCCGTCGGCGGATCACGGTGCTCGACGCCATCGGTCATCGTTCGCATCGTCCAGGCCTCGCCGTCCCAGAACCGACCGTTGAACCGACCGGACGGGTCCGGCTTCCAGTCCGCGCTGATGTCGTCGGGGTCCGGGAGCGGCTCCACCTCACGGCGCATGATGGCCACGATCGAGTTGAGTCCGACCATCTTGTCGTTGTTGGTGATTGACACGAGTTCCCAGCCACGGACCCCGGCATCGTTGATGTTCTCGAGGAGTCCACGCAGGCCATTTGAGTGGCCCTGGAGTGCGATGTGTTCCCATTGCGTTCTCGCCATGGGCGAGATATTCGCACGCCGGCGGTTCGCGAGTCCCGTCCGATCAGCGAGGCCACCACCTCATCGGCCCATGGACCGACGCAGCGTTGCGGCGCCGACGCGGAGGAGAAGCCCGATCGACGCGAGGACGATGGCTGCGAACGCGCCGTTGAGCAGGACCGCGAGCCGGGGGATCTCGTCGTCGAAGAGGACCACCAGCACCGTGATCACCGCGACGACGATCGCGAGGGTCGTCCAGAGGTGCCCAAAGAGTTCGGCCGTGGACGCGAGGCGGGAGTCGTCTCGGTGCGTCCGCACCGGCGGCGTCCGGGGCGGTGCCGCCGCAGTCTCGATGGTTGCCGCCGGTACGGGCGCATCGGACACTCGGGCGCGTGCCTCGTCGAACAGCATGCCGCTGATCGTCTTGTCGGGAAACGTCGGGGAGACGCCGACAACGGTCAGCTGGTTGGTGTCGACGGCCAGGACGGGTTCCGTTTCCTCGGAGAGAAGCCGGTCGACGGCAGTGCGGCGCATCACCGATCGGAAGGGGCGCAGCTGCCCGTCGGGATCCATGCGGAACAGTTCGAACGGCATCTGCCGAGTGTCGATCATGGACGTCGACTCTGTCGAGAAACGCTCGCCGTTGAGTGTCACACCCCCTTCGTAATGTGGAGTCATGTTCGGTGAAGGCGTCGCGGAACTCGAAGATCTGGCAGAGGCGGTCGACCTCGCGCTCAAGGTCGATTTCCATGCGCTGCACTCGGATGAGCGCGATGGTGCGGTCGTCGAGATATCTCGGCTCGAGGCGAAGCTCGCGGCGCTGCGATCCGGTGCGGTGCAGGCCTACGACGCCCATCTCGACTGGGGCCGTGAAGGCCACCGCTCGGCGGCCAATGGCATCCGCCACCGCTGCCGCATGTACGGCGGCGAGGCGGCCGGCAAGGTGAAGCTCGCCCGCGCGATGGTGCGGATGCCGGTCACCGCGGAGGCGCTGGGGCGGGGCGACATCACCGAGGCGCACGCTCGTCGCCTGATCCGGGCGGCATCCCGACCCGAGTTCCCCGGTGCCGAATCGATGCTGATCGAAAAGGCCATGGACCGCTCCTATGCCAGCTGGCACCGGCGGGTCACCTACTGGGAGCAGCAGGTGGACGAGGCCCGGCGCGACGAGCGCGACCCCGAGCCGCCCGACGACCGCGAGTCGAAGCGCGAGGCCCACGTTTCGAAGACCATCTTCGATCTGACCCGCATCGATGCGTGGCTCGACCCGATCGGCGGCGAGGCGTTCCGTGAGGCGCTGCGGAGGATCGAACAGGAGCTCTTCGACGATGACTGGAAGCTCGCGAAGCGAGAACACGGCGACGCCGTCACGATCGACAAGCTGTGGCGCACGCCAAGCCAGCGTCGAGCCGATGCGCTGGTCGAGATGGCCCGGCGGGCGATGACCGCGCCGACCGGCGGCAAGCGACCGCTCCCGCTCGTCATCATCCACACCGATCTCGACACCTTCGAGCAGGCCCTCGCCCGGCTGATCGGTGCCGAGCCGCCCACGCCGCTCGGCACCGAGCGACTCTGCGAGACGGACGACGGCACCGTCATCTCACCGACCCAGATGATCGAACAGGCGCTGCTCGGCCACGTCCGGCGGCTCGTCTACGAATCGCCGGGGGTCATCCTCGACTACGGCCGAAAGCAGCGCCTCTTCAAGGGCGAATTGCGACAGGCCATGCAGGCCCGTGACCGCTTCTGCGACCACCCTGGCTGCGAGATTCCGGCCCGGCACTGCGAGGGCGACCACCTCCTCGAGTGGAACCACGGCGGCCACACCAAACACAGCAACGGCCGGTGCCGGTGCAGCTACCACCATCGCAACCACCGCCCAAGACCCGGCTAAGTGGTCCCCTGGTGACGTTGCGCGAGAGCGCTGAACACTGTTCCGCCAAGTTGACTAGCGTCGCGGTCACGAGGAGGGCAGACCCATGAGTGAGTTCTCTGGCGCCGGAGCAGGCGACGGGCACACGCCGGCTCCCTTGTCGACCGAAGCGTTGCGTTGGCTCGAGCATGTGGCCGTCCTCGAGCTCTACACGGACCGGCTGCCCCGGCGCACCGGTCAGGTGGCCACGGCGCTGGTGTTCCTCGACCGGGATCTCCCGATGAGCTCGCGAGACATCGCCGGGTTCGCTCGCACTGGCCACGAGACCGTGCGCCGGTCGGCGGATGCGCTGGAGGCCGAGCGGCTGATCGATCGCCATCGTCGGCCGATCTACCACGCCCGCGCCCCGCTGGGCTGACGACTCGTCAGTCGTCGGCCGAGGGACGACGGCGACCCTTCTTGACGTCGCCACGGCGCCGCTTCGAGTCGAGGCGTCGACGCTGACTACCCCTCGTCGGCTTGGTCTTCCGCCGAGGCCGATCGACCTTCGCCGCCCGGTCGACCCGTTCCTGGATGCGTTCGAGGGCGAGCTGACGGTTGCGGTACTGCGAGCGCTCGTCGTCGACCGTGACCCGAATCGTGTCACCGAGCTTGTCGGTCACCCGCTCCTTCAGCCACGCCGGCATCGATGCGCTCTCCTGGACATCGAAGGTCGCCTCGACCTTCGTGTTCGACCGATTGGCGTGCTGCCCGCCCGGCCCGCCGGATGCCACGAACCGGAAGGTGATCTCGTCCTCGGAGACGGTCCACCGCGACGCCACGTCAGACGCCCCGTCCACGGGATCTGGGCCGTGTGGCCCGGATGGTCCCGGGACCCCCGGCGGGACCTGTGGCCCGGGCGACTGGTTCATCGGAAGGCATTGCGTTCAGCATCGCACTCCCCGACCCGTTGACACGGACACCGCTCCGACGACACGGAGCACCAAAGGCACCAGGGGTACGGGAACCATGACCGAGCAAGAAGAGTTCTTTCGGATCGCACCGGCGTACAACCTCAACCAGCGACGCGTTTCGCCGGCCGCCATCCTTCGGCCCAACGACCTGTTCACCCACACGCATCGGGTGCGCGGCATGGCGGCCGTCCTGCGAGACGAGCGTCTCCAGCTGACCGCATCGCCGTCGGGCCAGCTCCGGGCCCGCCCGGTGCGCGTCGACTGAACCTCCGCCCCGAAACCCCACACCAAGAAACCCCACCCCACCGGAACCGGTCACCCTCGAGGTGGCCGGTTTCGCGTTGACCCGCCAGACGCGATGCGGCCTCAGAGGTGGTGGACCTCGTTGAAGGTGTGCAGTGCCGGTGTGGATCGACGCGACGCGATGCGGGAGATCGACGCCTGCTCGACGAAACACCGCCACTGCGCTTCGATGCCCACGCCGAGACTCCAGGCCACGGCCGCCTTGATCGGCGAGACATGACTCACGACCACGATGTCACGCTCGGCGGCGTCGGCCAGCAGGTCGTCGAGCGCCGGCCAGACCCGAGCGGCCAGATCATCCAGGCTCTCGCCGCCCGGAGGACGCCACGCCGTATCCGCCCGCCAGGCGCTCCAGGTCTCGGCGGGCACCTCGGCCACCGGTGTGCCTTCGAGTTCGCCGTAGTCCAGCTCGATGAAGCGGTCGTCGAGCTCGACGGGCGGGCCGATCGCCTCGGCGGTCTCCCGGCATCGTGCGAGCGGACTCGAGACCACCTGATCCGCCCCGGCCAGCGCACGCCCGATCGCCGCAGCCTGCTGCCGCCCGACCTCGTCGAGCGACGGATCGCGTCGACCGAGGAGTTCACCGGAGGCGTTGGCGACGGTCCGACCGTGTCGGGCGATGATCAGCACGCTGACTCCTCAGGCGAGATGGGTTCGGGGCAGACGGCCGGTGCGCAACAGCTGGTCGCGATGGTCGGGGCGGGTCAGCTCGAACCGTCGCACGAGCCAGATGAGCGCCCCGATCCCCACGAGTTCGAGCACGACGAGCACGACCGGGGCACGATCGAACTCCGGCAACGGCGACTCGCCGAGACCGTCGAGCCCCTGCGCCGGCCACCAGAAGAGTCGCGAGCGCGTCCATGTGCCCGCAGCGACGAGGAAGACGAACGTGCCGATCGGGATGCCGAGCAATCGTCGGCGAAGCATCCGTCGGCCGACGGTCACCGCCATCACGAGCGTCAGGAGCGCGACCGACCCGAGCAACGTGTGCAGGATCAACGGTCGGCCGGTCACCGCTTCCGCGAGGGGAAGCACGCCGCCGAGCGCGACGAAGCGATAGTCGATCGCTGGACTGTCGAACACGAACAACACCGCCAACACGGCGGCAGCGACGAAGAAGAAGAACACAGCGCGGCCCCGACACCGTCAGGTGAGGACGATCCGGCCGCACTCGTTGCAGTTCAGGGTGCTCCCCGGCGGCTCGTGCTTCATGCGGTCGAGTTCCATCGCCGGCATGGTCGACGGGCAGCCGACACAGTTCCCGCCATCGAAGCGCACGACCGTGGCGACCCCCATGCCGGGGCGAAGCCGCTCGTACTGCGCGAGATCCTCGGCCGAGACGACAGCCTCCGCGGCAGCCCGTTCGGACGCCACGCGGGCGAGCTCGCCGTCGATCTCGTCTTCGGACGCGGCGATCTCGGCCTCGATGGTCGTTATCTGCGCGGCCAGTCCCTCGACCTGCGCCTCGCACTCGGCGAGCCGGCCCGCGAGCGCCTCACCTTCCTCCATCGCCTCCAGGACCCGATCCTCGATGTCGGCCTGCCGGGCCCGAAGACCCTTGATCTCCTCCTGCAGCGCCTCCAGGTCCTTCACGCCGACGTCGCCGCCGTAGAGCCGCGCATCGTCCTCGTCCGCCTTGTTCGAGAAGACCTGGGCCTCGTCCTCGAGACGCTTCTGTCGGGTGCTCACCTCGACCCGACTCACCCCGATCCCTTCGATCTCCGCCCGGACCTTTGCCTGCTCCGCCTGCGCGTCGGTCAGGGCGGTGCGGGCGGGAAGCGCCACGCGACGGTGGCGAAGCTGCTCTGCCTCCGTGTCGAGATGCTGGATGTCGAGAAGGGCGTGGTCGGTCATCTGGTGGTGTGCGCTCGCTCAGGGTTCGGTGGTCGTGGTGGTCGGCGGATCCGTGGTGGTGGTCGTCGGCGGATCCGACGTCGTCGTGTCGGGAACGGTGGTGGTCGTCTCGGGAATCGTCGTTGTCGTGGTGGTCGTCGTCGTGGTGGTCGTCGTCGGCGGAACGCAGGCGTCGATCTTGCCGTCCTCGTTACGGTCGACGGGAACGAGCAGTTCCGGGCACAACCCGATGGCCGGGTCGTACACGAAGTCTGGATCCTCGCAGAAATCGACCTCGCCGTCCTCGTCCTCGTCCACCTCGGCGTCCTCGTCACCGCACAGGCTGTCCAGGAGCTCGTTGTAGCGGTCCTCCTCCTGGTCGGTGCGGATCCGCTGCCCGGCCCGCGTCGGGGCGGGCGCGTCGAACCCGATGCGATCGAGATCGGCGTGCATGAACTCCATGTACGCCTGCCAGATCGCGGCCGGTGCGGAACCGCCGGTGACATTGCGCGTGCCCAGCTCGGGAACTGCCACGCTCCGCATCTCCTCGATCGGGTCGGTCGGGTCACCCATCCATACGGCGGTCGACAGATAGGGCGTGTAGCCGACGAACCAGGCGTTGAGGAACTCCTGACCGGTGCCCGTCTTGCCGGCCGCCGGCTGGTCGGTGAGGCGGGCCCGGGTGCCGGTGCCGCCCACCACGTTCGCCTCGAGAACGGACGTGACGAGGCGTGCGGACTGGGTCGAGATCGCCCGCTGCGGGTCAGGCTCGTTACTGAAGATCACGTTGCCGGATCGGTCCTCCACGCGTTCGATGAAGATCGGATCCACCTGGAGTCCGTCGTTGGCGAACGACGCGTAGGCGACGGCCATGTCGAGCGGCGTGATGTCGAGGGGGCCGAGCGGCATGGAGAGGGGAACCGACGACAGGTCGGACGTGATGCCCAGGGCGCGGGCGACGTCGGCCACATTGGAGAGCCCGACGATCTGTCCGAGACGCAGATAGGCGCAGTTCGACGACGAGGTCGTCTGGCTCCGGATCGAACGCACGGATCCGGTGTTCGGCCCGTTGAAGTTGTTCGCCGAGTAGGGGTTCGGGAAACCGCCGGGGTTGTCGAAGTAGCACGTGGCCGAGCCGTTGATCTGGTCGGCCGGCACGAGACCCTTCTCCATGGCGGCGGCGAGCACGAAGGACTTGAAGGAGCTGCCGGTCGGTCGTCCCTTCTGGGTCGCGATGTTGAACTCGCCGAAGCCCTCGACCTGGAACCCGGGCCCGCCGATCAACGCCCGCACCCGCCCGGTGCCCGGCTCCACCGACGCCAGCGCACCGACGAATCCCCGAGGGTCGTCGGTCGGGGTGAACCGGTCGACGGCCTCTCGGGCCGCGGCCTGCGCCGCCGGGTCGTACGTGGTGTAGATGCGCAGTCCGCCACCGAACAGTGCTTCGGCCCGCTCCTCCTCCTCCGCCCCGAGTCGAGGATCGTCGAGAAGTTGGCGACGGACTTCCTCGATGAAGTAGTTGGTGGGCTCCCAGCCGGCCGGCACCACGCGAGTCGTCGGTACCGGTACGGCGCGGTACTCGATGGCCTCCTCCTCCGTGATGAACTCCGCGGCGACCATCCGGCCCAGGGCGACGTCGCGGCGATCCTGGGCATCTCGCGGGTTCAGCGTCGGGTCGTAGGTCGACGGGTTGGCGATCAGCCCGGCCAGCATGGCCGACTGTGGAACGTCGAGCTTGTCCGGGGTCGTGCCGAAGTAGATCTCGGCCGCGGCCCGGACCCCGTAGGCGCCACCCCCGAAGTAGACGGTGTTGAGATACGCCTCGAGGATCTCGTCCTTGTCGAGCTGGCGCTCGAGGCGCCACGCCAACGCCGCTTCCGGGATCTTGCGATCGATGTCGATCGCGTTGCCGACGACGCCGTTCTTGATCAGCTGCTGGGTGATCGTGGAGCCACCCTCCTCGATGCGGCCGGCGCTGACGTTGCGCACCAGCGCCCGCAGGATCGCCGCGGCGTCGATGCCGTTGTGCTCGTAGAAGCCTTCGTCCTCCACGGCGATGATCGCGTCGATCATCGATTGACTCACGTCCTCGAGTTCGACGAGCTCACGGTTCTCGACGTCGTAGAGCTTGTCGAACTCATCGCCGTTGGCGTCGTAGACGATGGAGCGAAGCGCCAGCTCGTTGAGATTGATCTCGGCCACCGTCGACTCATTGGCGGCGTAGATCTCGCCGATGCGCGGCCCGAGCGCGGCAAGCGTGAAGGCCACCACGATTCCGCCACCGACGAGCACCGTCGCCAGCCGGACCAGTCCGACGATCCCACGCACGGCCCCAACGCTAACGGCTCCCCGGCGGCGACAGCGGTCGCC
>BQJV01000130.1 GCA_021604885.1 Acidimicrobiales bacterium | reverse complement strand
CGATGCGCGAGACGCTCGCCAACCTCGGACCACCGCTCGGCGCCGCCACGGTTGGCGCGGTACTCGCCTTCCTGGTCCTGCGCATCTCGCTCGTGCCGATGATCCGCGACTTCGGCGTGATGCTCGCGGTCGGCATCGTCGTCATCCTCGTCATCGGCATTGTCGTGCCGACGGCGATCCTCGGCATCCGGGAGTACAAGGCCCGCACGACATCACTCGCCGAACCCACCCGAGTCGAACGGGCGATCGTCAAGCTCGGCGGGCTGCCGCAGAGGGCCGTTGTCCCCGTGATGGTGCTGGCCGTCGGCGTGCTCATTGCCGGCATCGCGCTGGAGGACCAGTTCGAGATCCAGAGCGACCCGGTGCGCTGGGTCAACCAGGACACGCAGACCGTGCGTGACCTCGACATCCTGAAAGAGGAGACGAACTTCGAGAGCACGCTCGGCATCCTGATCGAGGCCAACAACGTCAACGCCCAGCCCGTTGCCGACATGCTCGCGGACTTCATCGGCACCTGGGATTCGCCGGACGAACCCCGCGTCGCGAACAGCTCGAGCATGGTCTCGACGATGACCAAGATCATCAACATCGACGGCGCGACCCCGGTCGCGCCACGAGCCGAGGATCTCGAGCTCCTCATCGCCGTCATGCCACCGGACATCCATCGTGCGCTCGTCTCGGATGACCGCACCGCGACACAGGTGAACTTCCGTCTCGCTCCCGCGCCGCTCGCCGATGACGCGATCCTGGTCGCCGAGATCCAAGCGGACCTCGATCAGCGCATCGAAGCACTCGACCTCCCGTCCGATTCGATTCTCGTTGTCGACCTCGAACCCGGCGAGCAGGCGGTGAAGGCCGTGCCGGCCGGGCTCGCCGTCGTCGGCGTCGGTCTCCTGGAGAACCTCTCGGCGAACCGTGCCGTCCTGACCTATCTCGCGCTCGTGGTGGCCGGACTCTGGCTGCTGATCCGCCACCGCAGCGCGATCCGGGCGCTCCTCGCGATGGTGCCCGTGCTCCTCGCGGTCGGCATGTCCTCGGTGATCGTCGCGGTGCTCGGTCTTTCCCTGAGTCCGCTCACCACCGTGAGCGGGCCGCTCGTGATCGCGACGTGCACGGAGTTCAGCGTGCTCATCCTCGGGCGCTACCTCGAGGAACGCCAGCGAGGCCTGTCTCCTCAGGAGGCGACGGATCGGGCTTCGGCCCGCACCGGGCGCGCCTTCTTCACCTCGGCGCTCACCACGATCTTCGGCTTCGGCGTGCTGGTGTTCTCCGCCCTACCGCTGCTGTCGGACTTCGGCCTGATCGTCACCATGAACGTCGCGGTCGCCCTGCTCTCGGCCCTCATCGTGATGCCGCCGCTGCTCGTCTGGGCCGATACGCGAGGCCTCGTCGGAGTCGCGGCCGTCTCCTCCGAGTCCGCCGCCCACGGTGTGCGTCTGGCCGACCGGCCGGGTCCGTCGATGGCGCTCGGCGCCGTCGTGCTGGTGGCCGTGGGCCTCGCCCTGTTCCTCAGTGCCGACACCGAGGAGGGCAACGCCGCGACCACCGAGTTCACGGCGGTGGCCCTCCCGACGACCACCACCACGACGACCACGACCACGCTGCCCGACCCCGACGAGCCGCCCGAGGTGATCGACGTCTCCCAGTTCGGCACCGACCCCCCGACCGAGTTCGTGCCCAGCGTGCTGTTCGGGTTGCTCACCGGCGCCGGGGCCGACCCCCAGCGGGCGGTCTGCACCGGATCGGTCCTCGGCGACCGCGTCGACCTCGACGCGCTGGTCGTCGCGCTCGACCCGCCGAACTATCCCGACGAGGCACTCGTTCCGGTGGTTCAGGCCGCGGTGGACTGCGGAATCGAGGAAGCCACGGTCGACGCGGCCATCGTCGCCGCCCGCGGCGGCTGACACGGGCTGGCCTCGCCTTGGGCGAGTGATTACGGTCGCGAGCCGGCGATGAAAGGCATTACATGAGTGAGCCGGACCCCTTCAGCGACCCCCCGACCCCGACGGCCCGCGGAGATCGAGACGGGCGCCGGCGCGACGTGCTCGCCGCGGCCACCGGGATCCTCGAAGAATCCGGATGGGAGGGACTGTCGATCCGCGCCGTCGCGTCGCGCGCCGGGGTGAGTACGGGTGCCGTCTACCAGTGGTTCTCCGGCAAGGACGAGATCTTCGGCGAGCTCATGGACCGCGAGATCCGCGCCGGCCTCGAGCTGATCGACAGTGTGCCCACCGAATCATTGGCCACCACGGTGCGCCTGATGCTCGACTGGGTCACGGACCTCTACGAGCGTCTCGGCCGCTACGAGCTCGAGTTCGTCGAAGCGAGCACCGGTCGGTCCGATCGCGAGGTCGCACCCGGTGTCGATGCGACCTATCTGGAGCTCGGCAAGCGAGCAGACGAGCTGCTCGATCGGGCGGCCACCAACGACGGCATCGAGCTGACGCAACACGAGTTGCGGATCACCTGGTTCTGGGCCGGCTGCGTCGGCACGGCCGAACGGCTCGCCGTCAGCCCCCAGGTCTTCATCGGCGAGAAGCGGGAAGAGCTGCTCCAGCTCGCCGCCGATTCGCTCGTACGCAGCCTCGTCGCGAGCTAGACGGGCTTGCGGCCGACGGTCGCGAGCGAGGTCGTCGACACCATCACGAATCCGGGCGCCCGCACCTGGGCGAGGGCGGCGTCTGCGTCCTCCTGGGTGGTCAGCCCGGCCTCCACCAGCCGAGGGAAGGCCCGTTCGAGCGCGAGGAACCACCACTCGCCCCCCGCCTCGCCCGGACGCATCGCCCACACGTCGCCGACCACGTCGAGATCCGTGCACCCGAGTTCCCGGAGTCGACCGAGGACCTGGAGTCCGTAGTTCGGGTCGTGCCACTCGTTCATGGCGCCGGACGCGATGATCCTGTGGAGTCCGGCGTACGGCTCGGGGAGGTCCTGCTCGGCGAACCCGAGGAAGATGCCGTCCTCGAGCACCAGCCAACCTCCCGGCTTCGTCGCCGCGAGCAGCTTCTCGATCACCGCGGCACGGGTCGGCACGTGCTGGAGCACCGCCCGGGCGTGGACGATGTCGAAGTGCTCCGCGGGCAGCGAGTCCGATTCCACATCGTGTTGGCGCACGATCACGTTGTCCGGCATGTCGTCGTGGAACTGGAGGTCGATGTCGGTGGACATGACCCGTCCGTCGGGCCCGACCTTGTCGGCCATCCATGCGCTGACCGTCCCGGCGCCGGCGCCCAGCTCCAGCACGTGCATGCCCGCCCCGATGCCGACCCGTTCGAGCAAGGCGAAGGTCTTCGGGTCCCTCGCCGCCGCGAGCATGCCCAGCCGGACACGCTCGATGTCCTCCTCACCGGACTCGGTGGTGTAGCGCTCGGACTCGGTCATTCGGCGCGCACCTTCACTCGGGGCGCAGCCTCGCCGCGCCGCATCGTCTCGATGAACGCGTCGAGCCGGGCCGGGGCCGGCACGGGCCCGTCCGGCGCACCCTCCCGTTCCCAGAACTCCCGATAGCTGGGGAAGAGCTGGTGGAAGGTGCCCTCGGCCCGTTCGGTACCGGGCCAGCGCATCTTGTGATCGCCGGTCGGCGGCTGGTTGAGGTCCGTCGCGTACCAGTACAGCGGGAGTCGTCGACGGAAGAACCAGCGGCCCTCCTCGCGGACATAGTCGTCGACGTACATCATCTGCATGATCACCCACTCGTCATCGCCGTCGGCCACGGGCGTCTCGTGCTCGTTCTTCGAGTAGACGACGCCGTGGGCGTGATCCGGGTCGTCGAGCTCGATCACCTGACCACCGATGTGATGCGCGGTGCCGGTGAAGGGACTCCGCAGCGTCGCGTCCATGTAGTCGCGCAGCGCGGCGCGTCCCGTGGTGTCCCTGCCGACCCGCACGTGCTCCTCGAACAGTCCCACCATTGCGTCCATGTCGCGCATGTCGAGGGCCAGCGCGTACTTGGCGGGAAGCTGGCGGATCTCCTCGAGGGACTCCAGCCGATCCAGTCGGTCCTCGATCGATGCCGGTTCGGTCACGGAGGCGATCGTAGGGGCGGGCCGGGTTGGCGTCGATCAGGGTGTGACGGCGAGACTCGGCAGCGATGAGCGACACCGTCGAGACAACGGAGCAAGCGGCCTTCCGATCGGAGGTCCGTGCCTGGTACGACGCCAACGCCACGCCCAAGAGGCCGGACGATCCGTGGGCCACCAACACCCACATCGATCCGAATGCAGCGCAGCTCCACTTCGACAACTCGCGGAACTGGCTCGGCACTGTCCACGCCGCCGGCTACTCCGGGATCGCCTGGCCGGCCGAGTACGGCGGGGGCGGTGGCGAGGCCTGGATGACCCGCATCGAGCGGGAGATCGCCGGCGAGTACGAGGAGTGGATCGGCTTCCCGGGCGCCACCATCGCGATGCTCGGCCCGACGCTGCTACGCCACGGCACCGAGGAACAGAAGCAGGAGTTCATCCCGAAGCTGCTCTCGGGCGAACTGACCTTCTGTCAGTTGTTCTCCGAGCCGGGTGCCGGGTCGGACCTGGCGTCACTGGGGACGAAGGCCGTGCGCGACGGTGACGAGTTCGTCGTCAACGGCCAGAAGGTCTGGAACAGCTCCGCCCAGTACACCGACTGGGGCTTCCTTCTGGTCCGCACGGATCCGGATCTGCCCAAGCACAAGGGCATCACGTTCATCCTCGTCGACATGTCGACACCCGGGATCGAGGTACGGCCGCTCGTCCAGATCAACCGGTCGGCTCACTTCAACGAAGTGTTCTTCAACGACGTCCGCATCCCGGTCGCCAACGTGGTCGGCGAGGTCAACGAGGGGTGGGGACCGGCCCGCACCGTGCTCTCGAACGAGTCCGCCTTCATCGCCGGTACCCGCACGCCGACCGGGGCGAAGCTCCGCATGCTGGCCGAACAGGCGGGCGTTGCGGACGACCCGGTCATCCGTCAGGACCTCGTCCGCTACCTGAGCCGCGAGCGGATCTCCGGCTGGATGGGCGAGCAGGTCCAGCAGGCCGTGCGTCGGGGCGAGATGCCGCCGATGGACCCAGGGTTGATCAAGCTCGGCGCCTCGGCGAACAAGCGACTCGCCGGCGACCTCGCGATGTCGATCATGGGCGCCGCCGGCACCGCCGCCCTGACGGACGGCGATGCGGCAGCGCAGGTCGCCTGGGCCCAGGCGGAGTTGATGGGCCGCTACTCGATCTCGATCGGTGGCGGCACCGACCAGGTCCTCAAGAACAACATCGGCGAGCGGTCACTGCGGCTCCCCCGCGAGCCGGGCTACGACAAGAACCAGTCCTGGAAGGACATTCCGAAGTAGCTCAGGTGCAGCAACCGGCGGCGGCCTCGGTGTCGGTGTCGAAGCCGACCGTGTTGGTGCCGGCACCGTCGCGATCGGCGACCTTCACGTACCACTCCCAACGGGTGTCGGGGCCGTCGACCCACGTCTCGGTCTTGTCGGCGAAGCAGCAGGTGACCTCCTGCACACCGGTGCTCGCCAGCCCCGCCTCGCTCACGCGGGCCTCGGCCGCGGCGACCTCGGCTGCGGTCTCCACCTCGACCCCCAGGTGGTTGAGCGCACCGGCGTTGGCCGGGTTCTCGAAGAGGACGAGCTTCAGCGGGGGCTGTTCGATCTCGTAGTTGGCGTAGCCGGGCTTCCGCTTGGCGGGCTCGGTGGCGAACATCTTCGAGTAGAAGTCGACGGCTTCGTCGATGTCGCGGACGTCGAGGGCGAGTTGCAGACGCATGGGGTTCTCCTGGTTCATTTCGATGATGGTCGATATGTCTGTTGAACGCAACCTTGCCGAACGTATCGATAGATGTCAATATGTTTCTCATGGAAATCTCGTTGACCGCTCCGTGCTGCACGCCACTGCAAGCCGCTCCCCTCTCCGAGGCCGATGCCGACGAGCTCGCGGTGATGTTGAAGGCGCTCGCGGATCCGGTTCGGCTCCGCCTGCTGTCGTTCATCGCGGCGACGAAGGACGGCGAGGCCTGCGCCTGCGACCTCACCGAGCCGACCGGCCGATCGCAGGCCACGGTGAGCCACCATCTGTCGCAGCTCACGCAGGTCGGCATCCTCGAACGCGAGCAGCGAGGCAAGTGGGCGTGGTTCCGATTGGACCGTGATCGGCTCGCCGGCATCTGCGCAGCGGTCTGCGCCACTTCTGCCGACTGACCCGATCCGCGCCATCATTGGCGCCATGCGCACCCGACTGAGCGAGGACGAAGCCGCGGTCAAGGACGTCTTCGACGGGTTCTTCGCCAACGAGAGCCCCATCGAGGCCGTGCGCGCCGCCGAGCCCGGCGGGTTCGACCGATCGCTGTGGGACAAGCTCGCCGCCACCGGCGCACCCGGCATGGCGGTCCCCGCCTCGCAGGGCGGCGGCGACGCGTCACTGTGTGACCTCGCCGTGGTCGTCGAGAGCTGGGGCGCCCACCTCGCGCCGGTCCCGCTCGTCGAACACGCCGTCGCCACCCGACTGCTGCACCGGCTCGGCGCCGACATCGACGCCGTCGTCTCGGGCGAGCAGATCGCCACGATCGCCCTGCGACCCGCCCAGGACGACCGACTCCGCCTCGTGCCCGCCGGCGCCGTCGCCGATCTCGTCGTCGCCTGCCGCGGGTCGGTCGTGGTCACGACCGCAGACGAGGCTCCCGGAATCGGCCCCCGCAACACGGGCGACCTCCCGATCGCGGACCGCACGATCGCCCCGCACGGGGGCGACGCATGGCGAGACCGCGAGGACGACTGGACCACCGCGCTCGACGAGTGGCGCGCCCTCATGGCGGTCGCCTACTGCGGCCTCGCTCGTCGCGCGCTCGAGCTCGGCGTCGACTACGTGAAGGAACGGATCCAGTTCGGCGTGCCCGTTGGGACGTTCCAGGCCGTGCAGCACGGTCTCGCCGATGCATCCACCCGGCTGGAGGGAGCCCATCTGCTCGCCCACCGTGCGGTCTGGGCGATGGAATCCGCTCAACCCGATCGCGCCCGGCTCGCCGGCATGGCGCTCCTGTTCGCCGCCGAGACCGCCCGCTTCGCCACCGATCGGTCGCTCCAGTACCACGGCGGCTACGGCTTCTCCGAGGAGTACGACATCCAGCTGTATCACCGCCGGGCGTCGGCCTGGCTGCTCCAACTCGGCGAACCCGCGCTCGAATACGCCCGCCTGGCCGACACAGAGTTCGGGCCCGTCGGCACCGCGGGAGCGGCCTGATGGACTTCTCCTTCCCGCCCGAGGTCGAGGCCTTCCGCGATGAGGTCCGCGACTTCCTCGCCACCCACCTCACCGAAGACATGATCGCCGCAACCCACGACGGCACGATCCACGCGCCCGCCCTCCATGCCGCGATGGCGGACAAGGGCTGGATCGCCGGCCCGGTGCCGGCCGAGCTCGGAGGCGGCGGGCGCAGCGCGCTCGAGTCCGTCGTGCTCAACGAGGAGCTCCAGCTCGCCCGGGCACCGATCGACGCGATGGCCGTGTCCGTCGTCGTCGCCTCGATCCTGCTCGAGCACGGCAGTGACCATCTGAAGGAAGTCGTGGTTCCGGCCCTTCTCGACGGTTCGGCGCTCGGCTGCTTCGGCTACACGGAGCCGGAGTCCGGCTCGGACGTCGCTGCGGCCCAGACCAAGGCCGTGCGCGACGGCGACGAGTGGGTCATCAACGGGGCCAAGATGTGGACCACCCTCGCCCACATCAGCGACTACGTGATCCTGCTCACCCGCACGAACCCGGACGTGGCCAAGCACAAGGGACTCACGTTCTTCCTCGTGCCGCTCGACACACCCGGCATCGAGATCCAGCCCGTCCCCACGATGGCGACGGAGCGATCCAATGCCACGTTCTACGACGATGTGCGCCTTGCCGACCACTGGCGGGTCGGTGACGTGGACGGCGGTTGGGCC
>BQJV01000129.1 GCA_021604885.1 Acidimicrobiales bacterium | reverse complement strand
GCTGCGCTCAACTCGCTGCTCGCCAACTCGCTCGCGCTCGTGAACCTGCTCGAGGACGGCACGGACTGCGACGGTTATCTCACGCCTTGAGAGCGAATTCGTCACCGTCCGTGGCGCTTGCGGACGCGGTTCGCGCATGTGATGATGGTCACATGCATGTTACTAGACGGTCACTTACTCTTCCGCTGGTCCTCCTTCTGGCACTCGTCGCCGCCGCTTGCACCGTGCAGGTCGGCGCCACCGAGCTGACGGTCGTCCAGGCCCAGGAGGACGGATTCCTCCAGAACGGCGACGAGCCCTACGTCGCGGTCATCAAGTGGCGGGTGATCCCCGGCACCGCGGGTTCGGCGTCGGCGGAGTTCATCGGCAATCTCCAAGAACTCGGGAGCGGCATGGACGACGGCGACAGTGCTTCGATCCCCGCCGCGATGGGCACGGTCGACTTCCCCGACATCCAGTTCTCGACCTTCGAGGACCTCCTCCTACAGGGACTCGTCCCCGAACTCGTGGGCACGGTCATGGTGGTCATGGAGAGCGACCTCACCCCCTGGGGCACGATCAACAACCTGATGAACGACGTCGAGGACGCCCTCGAGACCGAACTCGTGAACCAAGTCGAGCCGCTGACGATCGCACAGCTGACCGACCCGCAGCAGGTCGCCGATGCCCTCACCACCGCGGCAGCGAACGTCGAGGCGGCCGTCACACCGGGTGTGTGGGACTCGATCCTGTTGTTCCTCGGGTCGCTGGGCAATCCCGACGATCCGATCGCCGTCGGCTTCACCGTCTGGGTCGCCTCGTACGGCGCCCTCGGCGACCTCATCGAATCGAGCCTGGTCGGTGTGCTGCCCCCCAACGCCACCGGCGGCGTCTGGTGGCAGGACCTCGGGGCCAAGTCCGAGACGATGACGTTCAGCGGTGACGGGGCCATCTACGAGGTCGACATCACCGCCACGCTCTCACCCTGAGTCGCGCGCGGTGCGGGCGTCGAGCTGCCGCAAGGCGGTCTTCGGCGCCCGCACCCGGTACGCCTCCTCCAGCCAGTCCTCGAGGAGCGCTGGGTCGACCGTTGCCAACCGCACGAGGAACGCGCCCCAGCCGACATAGTGATCGGTCTCGAATGCCATGTCCGGAACGGTCGCCATGATCTCCGCTTTGGTCTCGAGCTCGGACCACACCACCATGACCTCCGTGTCGGTGATGCCCGCCTTCGCATAGCGATTGTCGTCCCACATGCGGCAGAACGCCTTGCCTTTGACGAGCACGGCCGGCGTTCCGTAGCTCGTACCGACCTCCACCATCGGGAGGTCGGCCGTCATTGCCACCACGTCGTCGAACGTCACCATGGAACGATCCTGCCAGGGCTGGCGCGCGCGGTCACGCCGCGGCCGACGGTTCGCCGCGATGCTCTAGCCTCGGACCCATGGCGGTCGACGACCTCACCCGATTCCCGGACATCAGCCCGACGGCGTGGGAGCACCCGACCGACCGAGCGGCGCTCAACGCGCTGCGCCGGATCCCGGGGTTCGACCTCGTGCTGCGCAAGCTCGTCGGGATGTTCGGTGAGAAGGCCGTGCGGCTGACCTTCAAGGCCAATGCCGTGAAGGTCGGCCCGGAGCAGTACCCGTGGATCCACGAGCGGGTCCTGCGCGTGTGCGACACCTTCGACCTCGCCGAGGTGCCGGAGGTCTACGTCTCCCAGACACCGCTGGTGAACGCCGGAGCCGTCGGCTTCGACAATCCGTTCATCGTGCTCAACTCGTCCACGATCGAGATCCTCGACCGGGACCAGGTCGAGGCGGTGATCGGCCACGAGGTCGCCCACATCATGAGCGGCCACGCCGTCTACCGCACGATGCTGTTCCTGCTGATGCGGTTCGCCCTCACGCGCTATCCCCTCGCCGGCGTGGCGGTGCGCCCCGTGCTCTACGGCCTGCTCGAATGGCATCGCCGCTCCGAGCTCTCGTGTGACCGGGCATCACTGCTGGCGGTGCAGGATCCGGATGTCGTGATGACCGTCCTCATGCGGTTGGCCGGGGGCTCGCGGGGAGAGGAACTCGATCTCGCCTCGTTCATCGCCCAGAGCGACGAGTACCGCGAGGACAAGGACACCATCGCCGGGATCTACAAGGTCCTCGCCGCGCTCGGCACGACCCATCCGTTCGCCGTGGTGCGGGTCGCCGAGCTGCGCGACTGGATCGAGAGTGGCGAGTACCAGGCAATACTCGACGGCGACTACCGCACCCCGACGGACGACGAGGCCACCCCCTACACCGATGACGTCGGTGACGCCGCGGCGGGCTACGCGGCGAGCGCCCGGAGGCTGGCCGATGAGGTCGGGTCGAAGGTGAGCAGTGTCGCCGGCAAGGTGTCCGCCGCCTGGGCCAACGAGCGCGACGACACTGGGTAGGACGACACTGGGTAGGACGACACTGGGTCGGCCCGGCCCTAGGCGCCGTCCTCGAACGGCCGCCACGGCCCGTCCGGTCGCCCGGTCGACAGGTCGACCGCGTAGAGGTGCCCCCCGAAGGGTTGGTCGTGCTCGCGCGCGATCGGGCGATCGGCCAGATGGCACCACAGCAGGGTGCCGACGCCGCCGTGGCCGACCACGACGACGGTCTCGTCGCCCGCGAGGAGGTCGGCGAGTCCCCTCACGACGCGGGCCTGTGCGTCGATCGCCCGTTCCCAACCGTTGGCGCTCACCTCCGGCTCGGCGAAGAGCCGGTTCGCCTGCGCCTCGTGCTCATCGTGCGAGAGGTAGCCGGTCGACGAGCGGTCGATCTCGTCGGTCGACGGGCGTTGCTCGACCTCGAGCCCGACTCGCGCGGCGAGGATCTCACCCGCCTCGATCGCCTTGCGCTCGCCGCTCGTCACGATGCGCGTCACCGACGGGAGCCAGCTCGCCCGGTCGGCCAGCTCGGTGGTCCGTCGACGGCCGACATCGCTGAGCCCCCAGTCGGGCACCGGCACGGCCGGATCGACCATGACCTCCGGATGGCTGAGGTAGCGCAGCGTCGCCACGAGCGTCAGGCCGGAGGCTCGAACGAACCGCTCCCCAGCACCGACTCGATCAGCCGCCTGCCGTAGGCGACCTGTGCGCCGAAGAGCGAGCCGCCGAGACTGATCCGGCGAACGCCCGCCGCGGCGACCTCGGGCAGGGTGAGCGCGGAGCCGATGGCGACCAGGATGTTCGTCGGGCCGGGAGCGTTCGCGGTGACCGTGCGGATGCTGTCGAGGTCCCACGTGCCCGGCGCGTAGAGGCAATGGGCACCGACACCGGCGAACCCCTCGAGCCGGGCCAGCGCTTCGTCCATGCCACCGTCGAGGCCGTAGAGGAGCACTTCGGTGCGGCCGGTGATGACGAACGGCCGGTCGAGGGCGTTCGCCGCCTCGACCGCGGCCTCGATCCGTGCGACCGCGAGCGCCCGGTCGTACAACCCGCGCTCGCCGTCACCCGACCAGTCCTCGATTCCCATGCCCGCGGCCCCGGTCGCCGCGAAGGCGTGCACCGCGGCAGCCATGTCCTCGGGCTCGTGGCCGTAGCCGTTCTCCGCATCGACGTTGCACGGCACGTCGGCCGCAGCGACGAGGAACGACGTGTGCTCGGCGTGTTCGGCCATCGTCACATCACCCGCGGCGTCGTCGCGCCCGATCTGTTTGGCGTGGGCGGAGCTGGAGGTGGCGATCGCGTCGACACCCGCTCCGCTCAGCGCCTTGGCCGTCGCCGCGTCGCCGACGTTGGCGAGCACGAAGCAGCCTTCCTGGTGGAGTTCGGCGAAGCGGGCGCCCAGGCGGGCGTGACGCTCATCGGTGGTGCTCATCACCACGGTCTACACCCTCGCCTGCTCCGGGGTCATCGCGAACCGAACCGCAAGAGCCCTCTGTGCGTCTACCGTCACGGGGTGACCGTCGATCTCGCCGCACTCCCCTCCCCCGGCGAGAAACGGCTCGCCGTGCGGGTCACCAAGGACGCGTTGCGCCATCTGCGCCGTGGCCATCCGTGGGTGTTCGACGGGTCGATCACGTCCGTTTCCCACGACGGCGAGCCCGGCGACCTCGCGGTGGTCTTCGACGACAAGCGGTCGTTCGCCGGCATCGGCCTCTGGGACCCCGACTCGCCGATGCGGGTCAAGGTGCTCCACGCAGGCTCGCCGCAGACGATCGACGGGGCGTTCTGGCAGGCGCGGGTAGAGGCCGCTCGCGCGATCCGGCAATCGCTGATCGACGACCCCGACACCGATGCCTACCGCCTGATCCACGGCGAGAACGACGGCCTGCCGGGCGTCGTACTCGACTGGTACGCGGGCACCGTGGTGCTGAAGATCTACACGGCTGCCTGGATCCCCCACCTGCGGCCGCTCGTCGAGGCGATCGTCGGCTCCGTCGAGCCGGTCACGCTGATCGTCCGCTTCGCCCGATCGGTGGCCGAGCAGCCCGATCTCGGGTTGGTCGAGGGTGCGGTCGTGCATGGTCCGCCCGTCGAGGAGCCGGTGATGTTCCTCGAGAACGGCCTGCGGTTCGAGGCGCACCCGACGACCGGCCAGAAGACCGGTCACTTCCTCGACCAGCGTGTGAACCGGGCCCGCGTCCGCGAGCTCGCGGACGGCCGACGGGTGCTCGATGTTTTCAGCTGCACCGGTGGCTTCTCGGTCCACGCCGCGGCCGGCGGGGCCACCGAGGTACACAGCGTCGACCTGTCCGGCCCGGCGATCGAGGCCGCGATGCGCAACATGCGCCACAACGCCGAACTGCCCGCCGTCGCTGCCTGCCACCACGAGGCACACCACGGTGACGCGTTCGAGGTGATGCGGGCGATGGCCGAACGGGGCGAGCAGTTCGACCTCGTCATCATCGACCCACCGTCGTTCGCTCAACGCCAGGCCAGCGTCGACCGGGCGCTCGCCGCCTACGCCCGGCTTACCCGCCTCGGTCTCGCGCTCACGGAGACCGGCGGCACCTATGTCCAGGCGTCCTGCTCGAGCCGGGTCGATGCGGACACATTCTTCTCGACCGTGCGGGCCACCGCGGCCGACGAGGGCGTGGTCCTCGACGAGTTCGAGCGCACGGCGCATCCCCTCGACCACCCGATCGGGTTCGCCGAGGGCGGCTACCTGAAGGCGCTCTACGCCACCATCCGCCGCTGAGAGGGCCCGCGAGTACCGTGGAGGGGGTGGACGAGTCCGCCCGCATCGAGCTCACGCTGCGCCTCTGGGGCACCGGCGCGCCCGAGAGCTTCGACGACTATGTCGAGCGGCTCATCGGCCTGCTCCCGCGGAACCGGGGTCGACTCGAGCGTCGCGCCGCCGAGGTGGACGCCGGCCCCGGCGCGCCGGACGCCCTCCTCGTGATGTCCTTTCCGGACTCGGCGTCGGTCGACGGATTCCTGCGGGACCCGCTGCGGGTCGACATGGAGGACCTCGCGGCCTCCGCCATCAGCCGATCGCTGATCACCGACAGCCGGCACCGTGACGGACCCGACGACGACACCGACGCTGAAGTCGTGCCGCTGCGAGCCGACGAGGCCGATGACTGATCGCGTCGAGTCCCGACCGTCATCCATCCACGGCGAGGGCGTCTTCGCGACCGCGACGATCGCGGAAGGCGACCTGGTCGGCAGCTACGAGGGCGACCCGGCCGACGCCGACGGCACCTACGTGCTGTGGGTCGAGACCGACGACGGCGGCTGGGACGGCATCGACGGCACCGGTGTGCTGCGCTTCCTGAACCACAGCCGCACGCCCAACGTCGAGTTCGACGGGCCGGAGCTCTATGCGCTGCGTGACATCGCGGCCGGCGAGGAGCTGCTGTTCGACTACGGCGACGAGTGGGCGAACGTGCCCTAGCGGCGTTCGCCGGGGAGGCGATGGGCGACGGGGCCCACCGAACCCGGTGGACCGAGCTCCCACCCGGCGCTGTCACGGAGACGGGCCGCCACGAACGCCTTCGCCTCGACGACCGCGTCGTCGACGTCGCGGCCGAGGGCCAACCCGGCAGTCACCGCGGCGGCGAAGGTGCATCCACTCCCCCGCACGTTGCGGGTGTCGATCCACTCGCCGGGAAGCGACCTGGTGTCGCCGGACGCGTCGATCAGCAGGTCCGTGGCGTCATGCTGCCCGCCGGTCACGACCACGAGCGGCGCGCCGAGCGCTGCCAACGCCGCAGGGTCCGGTCCGAGCAACGCCGCCTCGGCCCGATTCGGGGTGAGCACCGCGGCGCGGGGATACAGGAGAGCGCGGGCCGCGGTCTCGACATCGTCGGCCACGAACCGCTCGCCCTGCCCGGTCACCATCACGGGATCGACCACTGGCGCCGGAAGGAGATGGGGTCCGATCCGGTCGGCGATGATCTCGACATGGGCCGCCGACGACAGCAGGCCGACCTTCAGGGCGCTCACCGTCACATCGGCGAGGATCTGGTCCAGCTGGGCGGCGAGCAGCTCGGGGTCGGTGGGGCTGACCCGATCGACCGCGCCGAAGCGCTGGGCGGTCACCGCAGTGACGGCCACCATCCCGTGCACCCCGAAGGCGGCGAACGTCGTCAGATCGGCCGCGAGGCCGGCTCCGCCGAGCGGATCGTGCGCAGCGATGGCGAGGGCGATCGGCGGTTGCACACCGCCGATCGTGCCACACCGCGGTCTGCGCCCCCGCACACGCGAGAATGCGGGCGATGCACGAATCGACGCGCGGCCGACTTCTCGTGGCGACGCCATCCCTTCTCGACCCCAACTTCGTGCGCACCGTGATCTTCATGCTCGAGCACAACGAGGAGGGAGCGATCGGCGTCGTCCTCAACCGGCCGAGCGAACTGCCGGTGGCCACGACGATCGAGCCGTGGGCCGGCCGAACCGTCCCGCCGAGCGTGCTCTTCCTCGGCGGACCGGTCTCCCCGTCCTCCGTGATCGCGCTGGCATCCGTGTCGCTCGACGACGCGGGCGACAACTGGAATCAGATCCTGGGCCGGATCGGCACCGTGGATCTCGACGTCGACCCGACCGACGTGCCCGGTCTCGACGAGGTGCGGATGTTCGCGGGCTACGCCGGCTGGTCGGGCGGTCAACTCGAGGCCGAGCTGCACGACGACGGCTGGTTCGTGGTCGACGCGGAGCTCACGGACATCCACACCGACGACCCGCTCGAACTCTGGTGGGAGGTCGTCGGCCGTCAACCGGGCCCCGTCGGCCGCCTCGCGTACTACCCGCGCGACCCCCGCGACAACTGACTACGCGAACTCCCACAGCTCTGTCAGCGCATCGAACACCAGATCGGCGACCCACGACGCTGCGCTGCGGGTGAGGTGCACGCCGTCATCGATCCGTGCGCGGATCTCGTCGCCGTCGGGCCCGGTGATGCGTTGGGCGAATCCGCCCTCACCGCCGAAGAGCGGCCAGATGTCGATGGCACTCACGAAGTCGCGCTCGGCGATGACGACGCCGGCAAGGGCGTTGATCTGGTCGATGCCGTCATCGAGGCCGCTGTCGCGCATCGGCGGTTGCGTCACCCAGAAGACGTGGCGGCCGTCCTTCTCCAGCAGATCGAAGGTGATCGCCAGCCGGCGACTCCATTCCGCCTGCCATTCGGGCGAGCCCTCGACGAGCCGGTCGCCGTCCGCGTCGGTCATGTCCTGGTGGTCGTTCGCCCCGATGAACAGCACGACGGCCTCGGGATTCGAGTCGGCGTCCACCTCGCGGAGCCGAGCCGGCCAGTTGAAGTAGTCGGGACGGGCCAGGCTCGTCGAGATCTCGTGTTGGACGTCGACATCGAGGGCCAGGTCCGACTCGGTGGTGATCGCGTCCGCGAGGTACTCGGCCTGGCTGTCGCCGCCCACGAAGACCGTGAGCGGTGCGGCCTCGTCGACCACCCGAATCGGGCCGTCGGGGACGGTCGTGGTCGTCGTCGTCGAGGAGGTCGACGACGTGACCGGGTCGTCGTCCCCGACCCCGGGGTCGA
>BQJV01000128.1 GCA_021604885.1 Acidimicrobiales bacterium | reverse complement strand
ATTGCTCTCGGGGGAGGGGGATTGCTCTCGGGGGAGGGGGATTGCTCTCGGGGGAGGGTCAGGTGACGGCGTCGGCGAAGCGGGCCAGGAGGGCCGCTGCTTGGCCGCGGGTGACCGTGGTGTTCGGCGAGAACGTGTTTGCGGACGTGCCGGTGGTGATCTCCGTGTGGGCGGCCCAGCGCACGGATGCGACCTGCCAGGTGGCGGTGAGGTCGCCGAACGGCATGGGGGCGTTCACGGTCGGCTCGTCGACGAGACGCCACAGGAAGGTGACGAACTCGGCTCGGGTGGCGGGCGCGTTCGGCGAGAAGTGGTTCGCCGAGGTGCCGGTGGTGACGCCGTTGCGGGCCATCCAGCGGACGGCGTCCTCGTAGTACGCGCCCTCGGGCACGTCGTCGAACCGTGGTGCGTCGGCGGAAGGCTCGGGCGAGCCCACGAGGCGCCAGATGAGCGTGGCGGCCTGCCCACGGGTCAGTGCGGCGTCCGGTTCGAAGCGGGTGGGACTGACGCCGGTCGTGATGTCGTTGCCGACGAGCCAGGCGACGGCTTCGCGCTGCCATGCGGCCGTCACGTCCGTGAAGGCGCCGAGGGTGTTGCCCTCGTCTTCCCAGCAGGGCACCGTCCACACATCGAAGCCGATGCCGTCACACGGGCCGCCGTTGCCGTCGTCGCCGGGCGGGTCGCTCGGGGCCGCGGACGGGTCGAAGTCGAGATCGAGGATGCAGGTCTCGTACATGAAGTCGGGCTGGGTGGAGCCGCCGACCTTCACGCCACCGATGGTGATCGTGTAACACTCGTCGCCGTTCGTCGGCTCGGGAAGCTGCGTGGAGTTGGTGTCGCCGCCGACGGCCCAGACGATGGACGGCTCCGGCGCGATCCGGCTGGCGGGGTTGTCCGGCTGGATGCGTTCGAGGACGTTGACCTGGATGGCGCCGAGCGAATCGGAGACCGTCACTGTCGCGGTGCTGAAGTCACCGCCGTACAGCGAGAACGACCAGCGACCCCACGTCGTCTCGGCGGGCACGTAGCCAGAGGGCGGCCACGCCACGAAGTCGCGTGCCTCGCGAACGTCGGGGCGGGCGCCCCAGAGGTTGTCGTCGAAGACGTGGAGCGTGTTGGCCGCCCAGTGGCCGTTCTCGGTCTCGACGTCGCCGGTGCCGATCTCGAGCAGTTGGGGGTAGAGCACCGTCCGGCGGTGCCCGACGGCGTGGTTGTTGCTGCCGGGGTCGCGGACGTAGGCGTCGATGGCGCCGAGACCGTTCACGCCGAGGGCGAGGTTGCTCACGCCCGCTGTCGACGCGCCGGTCGACGTGTGGCACGCCCACCCGGATCCCGGCGAGTGCGAGAGGCTGCCCTGGGCTGACATCATCATCGAGGTCTGCTGCGTGGCGGTGCTGTAGGAGGCGCGCTCGGTGACCGTGTCGAGGCCGGCCATCCGTCGATACCAGTTGACCCGCTGCACGATGCTGTCGCGGTAGGCCTGCGACGTGGTGCCGGGAGTGCAGCTGTCGACGTCGCCGCTGTAGCCGCTCGCGGGTTCCTCGCGCTCGAACTCGGCGAGATACGCCGCCAGCACCTCGGCCCGATCGGACGTGTCGATCCAGGGCTCGCCGGCGGCGGCGGCCGGGGCGGCCTGCGAGAACGCCAAGAGGGGAGCGAGGATCGCTCCTGCCATCAATGCCCCACGCACACGCCCAGTTGCCATGCGTCTGGCTACGGCATGTTGCCTGGACCACTTGACCCGAATTCGTAGGCCGTTCGACCCAAAAGGAGGTGGCGAATAGCATCGCAGGATGTCACTGAGCGCAGACGACCAACGGGGCCTGGATGCCGCGATCGCCGAGGCCGAAGCCGGTCGCGCGGAGGGCGGAATCCCGATCGGGTCGGCGTTGATGGTCGGTGGTGAGATCGTCGGACGTGGTCACAATCGGCGTGTCCAGCAGGGCAGCGTGGTGCTCCATGCCGAGATGGACTGTCTCGAGAACGCCGGGCGTCTGCCGGCGAGCACCTACGCGAACGCCACCCTCTACACGACGCTGTCGCCATGCGACATGTGCACCGGCGCCGCGCTGCTCTACGGCATTCCCCGGGTCGTGATCGGTGAGAACGTCACGTTCCTCGGAGGTGAGAAGCTGCTCGCATCGCGCGGCGTCGAGGTGGTCCTCGCAGAGGACGACCGTTGTGTGTCGATGATGCGCACGTTCATCGCCGACGAGCCCGAGTTGTGGAACGAGGACATCGGCGTCTGAACCGCGGGGCCTACGGGATGAACCCTTCGGCTCGGTAGCGCTCGACCGCGAGCTCCGGGTGGCCGGCGATGATGCCGTCGATGCCGTAGGTGGTGACGAGCGACGCGTAGTAGTCGGCGTTCTCCTGGGTGCTGGCGCTGCTCGGCCACACCCACACGGCGAGCCCCTCGGCCTCGGCCTTGTCCAGGAGCCCCGGGACCTCGAGTACCTCGAGGTCCCCGAAGAACGGCGGCACCTGGAGGATGAGATCGGTGGGGAGGAGCTCTCCCGCGCCGAGACCCCACGCCGTCATCTGATCGGTGCCGGGACTCGTGGTGACCTCCGGCGCGAATCCGTGGAAGGCGGCCATCACCTCGTCGCTGAAGCTGACCGCGATCACGGAGTCGGTGCGGCCCAGCGCGGCGATCTCGTCGGCCAGGACCTGTGCGCCCTCGATGGCGAACGCGAGATCGTCCTCGCCGTCGTCGCCCGCGGGGATCTTGATCTCGACGTCGAGCACATGGTCGGGGAACGCGGTCGCGATCGCCTCGAACGTCTCGACCCGGAAGTCGTCCGCCGTGTAGCCGGGCGGCGGCTCGACCTCGCCGGTGCGAATCCCGCGATAGATGTAGGCCTCGTCCGGAAGATCGTGGCTGCTCCACTCGTCGGACCACCAATAGCCGTTGTCGAGCGCCTGGAGCTCGTCGTAGGTGAGGTCACGGACACGGCCGGTGGTCTCGGTCGTGCGGTCGACCGTGGCGTCGTGCTGCACCACCAGGACGCCGTCGGCGGTGAGCTGGACGTCCATCTCGAGCACTTCGGTGCCCGCGAGCGCCGCTTCGCGGAACGCGAACATCGTCGAGTGGGGCCACGACTGGTCGCCACCGGCGTGCCCGATGACGACGGGCCGGTCCAGGGCCAATACGTCGGCGACGGTGCTCGCCTCGGGCACCGGTATCTCGATCGCCGGCAGCGTTGTCGTGGTCGTTGTGGTGCTGGTCGTCGTCGTGGAGGTCGTCGTCGTGCTGGTCGTGCTGGAGGTCGTTGTGCTGGTGGTTGTCGTCGTGGGCGCGGTGTCATCGGTGTCGTCGCCGCACGCGGCGGCGAGGACGGCGATCAGGACGAGCGGTACGAGGAGGCGACGCATGCGGGGGACGCTAACCCAGGCCGGCGAGATCCAGCACGAGCGGCGCGTGGTCCGAAGGACGGACCGAGGCACGGGCTTCGCGGTCGATCCACACGGCGTCGGTCCGTTCGGCCAGGGACTCGGAGCACAGCGCGAGGTCGATCCGCAGACCGTGGTCCTTCTCGAACTGGCCGGGTCGGTAGTTCCACCACGTGTACACACCGGGTCCGGGGTGGTGCTCCCGGGTGATGTCGCGCAACCCGGTGTCGACCAGCGCCCGGATGCCGGCACGCTCGGGTTCGCTGGCGTGGGTCCGCCGTCGCCATCGCGACGGCATGTAGATGTCGTCGTCGGTGGGTGCGACGTTGAAGTCGCCGGCAACGACGCTCCTCCCGGACGCGGCCTCGGCGTGCAGCAGCTCGTGGCGCAGACGTTCGAGCCAGACGAGCTTGAACGCATAGTGCGGGTCCCACAGCTCACGCCCGTTGGGAACGTAGACGGACCAGCAACGCACGCCGGCGCACGTCGCGGCGATCACCCGCGCCTCGTCGAACGGCGCCTCCTGCCGCCCGCGGAAACCGCGGACGGTGTCGTCGATGCCGACGCGGCTGACGATCGCCACGCCGTTCCAGTGGTCCACGCCGTGGTGGGCGACCTCGTAGCCGGCTTCGGCGAACGCCGCGAACGGGAAGTCGGCGTCGCGGCACTTCGTTTCCTGGAGCAGGGCGACGTCGACCTCGTTGCGCCCGAGCCACGCGATCACCTGGTCCACGCGCGCCCGGATCGAGTTCACGTTCCACGTCGCGACACGCAGCAGATCAGGCACGGCCGACGACGCTACCTGTGGCACCATGTCGATCCTGTGCCGATCAGTGATCATGACCCCTCCGAGTGGCGCGATCTGAACCACGCGTGGTGGGAGGAGCGCGCCCCGATCCATGCCGCGTCGACCTTCTACGGAACCGGGGGCGTCGGGCTTCTGCCGTTCGAGAGCGAGGATCTCGGGTCCGTCGAGGGGTTGTCCGTCGTGCACCCGATGTGTCACATCGGCACCGACACGATCTCGTTCGCGGCCGCTGGTGCCACGGTCGTCGGCCTCGACTTCTCGGCCACGGCCATCGACGCCGCGCGCGAGCGGTCGGCGCAGGCCGGCGTGGGCGATCGCTCGGAGTGGGTCGTCGCCGACGCGTACGACGCCTCGGCCGCACTCGGCGGTCGTCAGTTCGACCTCGTGTACACCGGCATGGGTGCCCTGTGCTGGTTGCCCGACATGGACCGATGGGCCGAGCAGATGTGGGCCCTGTGTCGTCCCGGTGGCCGCCTGTACGTGAGTGAGTTCCACCCGATGCAGGATCAGCTGCACGATGACGAGACGGTGCTGGCGCGCGACTACTTCCCGGTCGGCGGCGAGCTGTTCGACGACCCGGGGAGCTACGCGGATCCGACTGCGGAGACGAGCGCCGACATCGTTGTCGCCTTCATCCACCCGCTGAGCCACGTGATCACCGCGCTGCTCGCGGTGGGCTTCGAGCTGCGCCTCTTCCGCGAGTTCCCGTTCACCGTGTATCCGCGATGGCCGTTCCTCGAGGAGCGCGAGACCCGGGTCTGGTCCATGCCGGCCGACCGGCCGTCGATCCCGCTCATGTACTCGTTGTTGCTGGACCGCCCGGAGGACTGAGCGTCGGGCCCCGGCGGTTGTCCCATCCGCCCTTGCCGGTGGCGCGATAGCGGTGGGCCCACAACCGGTTCCGGAATGCCGCGTCCTGTCGCGCCGCGATGCCGACGATCGCGCCGAACACGAATCCGCCCACATGGGCCGCCCAGGCGACGCCGGCGTTCGGGTCGATCCAGAACTGGGTGAGAAACCAGGCGACGAGCAGGATCGCCGCCGGGACGCGGGGCCACAGCGGGATGAAGCCGAGCAGGATGAGTGTGCGGACGCGGGCCCACGGGAACCAGATCAGGTAGGCGCCCATCACGCCCGCGATCGCACCGCTGGCACCGACGAGCGGGACGGTGGAGTCGAGCGCGAGCAGGACATGAGCAGCGGTCGCGACGACCCCCGCCGCGGCGTAGAAGACGAGGTAGCGGAGGTGGCCGAGGTGGTCCTCGATGTTGTTGCCGAACACCCAGAGGAAGACCATGTTCCCGGCGAGATGCAGCCAACCACCGTGCAGGAACATCGACACGATCACGGAACGCCACACCGACTTGTCGGGGAACAGGGCGCGGCCGGCCTCGCCATCGGTGATGCAGGCGTCGCTGTCGCCGGCCTGAAGGGTCCGCAGCACCTCGGGCACGGCGAGCGGACGTCCCTGGATCAGCTCGCAGGGGATCGCCGCGTGCTCGTAGGAGAACTCGATCTCCTCGATGAGGGCTGCGTCGTCGGGTTCGTCGATCAACGAGCGGGTGGCCGACGGCTGGACGAAGACGAACGTCGCCACACACGCGGCGATGAGGAGCACCGTGACCACGGGCGTGCGGTGGGTCGGGTTCTCGTCGCGCAGGGGGATCACGAGTGGAGCCTCGGGCTAGAGGTACGTGCCCGTCTGCTGCGGGAGACCGGGAGGCTTGCCGGCGGGACGAGGCGCGCCGGCGCCCTGTCGTTGGGCGGCGAGCACCTGGAGCTGGTGTTGGGCCGCGGCCTGTTGGGCGGCCATCGACGCCTGGAGCCCCTGCAGGAGCCCCTGCAACCAGCCGACCAGCTGGGCCTGCGCGACCCGGATCTCGGCCTCGGTCGGCACCCCCTGGTCGTCGCAGCACGCGACGAACTCGGCCAGCTCGTCCATGAGGTCCGCGGACAGTACCGTGCCGAGCTCCTCCATGGTCTCCGCGTGGATGCGGGCGAGCATCTGCCGGCTCGCCTCGTCCGTCGTCGCGTCGCGCACCTCGACCATGAGCGTCTGGAGCATGGTGCCCAGTCGGATCAGCTTCGCCGGGTCGGAAACGGCCGGCTCGGGGACATCGGGTTCAGGGGCATCGCTCATGACGTTCAATGTGGCACAGATCCGGTTCGTTCCGACGAGCACCGGGGCGAGCACTACCGTCGACGATGTGGAGATGCGCTCCGAGATCGAGATCGACCGGCCGGTCGAGCAGGTGTTCGCCGTCGTCGCCGACATGTCCCGCAATCCGGAGTGGCAGACGGGCATGGTCTCCTGCACCTGGACGACCGAGCCGCCGATCCTCGTCGGGTCGACGTACGACCAGGTCGCGTCCTTCATGGGCAAGGAGATCCGGACCAGCTTCGCAGTCACGGAATACGAGGCGCCCTCGCGCATCAGGATCGAGAGCACCGTGTCGACGTTCCCTCTCGACATCACCCGCATCGTCGAGCCGCACGGTGACGGGAGCCGCGTCGTCGCCGTCATCCGGGGTGAGCCCGGCGGCCTGATGAAGCTGTTCGCACCGCTGATGAACATCCAGGCCCGACGCTCCATCCGAGCCGACTACGAGCGGCTCAAGGAGTTGCTCGAGGGCTGATCGTCAGCCGACGTCGGCCGATGTGAGTGCCGGAATGAGGACCGCGTCGACGAGCAGATCGATTTCGTCGACGGTGGACTGCAACACCATGACGACGATCATGTCCTCGAACTGTCCGGCTGCGATCGCCTGACGTGTGTCGTCGGTGCCGTCCTGGTCGTAGCCACCCCGCGCCACGAGCCAGAGGCGGTCGTCGATCACCTGCTCCGACAGCACCGGATCGGTCACGCCCCACTCGCTGACGAAGTCGCTGCGGGTCTGTTCGAGGGCATCGGACTCGAAGAGGTAGACGTCCAGGTTCGTCAGGTCGAGCGGGTCGGCGTCACGCCACCACGTCCCGAAGCCGGAATCGCTCCAGCTGTCCGGAACGAGCAGGCTCACCGCCTGATCGTCGAGGACGTACTCGCCGAGGACGAGATCGACGCTCGTGCGGTCGGCGATGCGGAACGGTTCGTCGCAGATCGGGGTCGGGCCGCCGTCGCCGAGATGGTTGCGGATCGCTTCCACGACGCACGCATGCGTGGGTGAGCCGACCGTCTGCTCGATGACCACCGGGTCGGCGAGCGCCTGCAGCCGTTCGCTGTCGGGGGTCGACTTCGTCACGATGATCAGCCCGGGCGCGTGGTCGTCGCGCTCCTCTGCTTCGCCCTGGTACCAGATCGGACAGTTCACGCGGAAGAAGTCGAGCGAGTCGACGGCGTCGATCCGCAGTGCGTCGTGGAACCCGGCGAAGTCGGCCGGGGCGCTCGTCCAGCGAGCACACGCCTGGCCCAGCCACTCGACGTTTGCGTCGCCACCACCGGCGGTGACGAACTGCGAGACGGTGTCCGCGTCGCGGACGAGCAGCGCCTGGTGCAGGGTCGGCAGGAACCCGACCGTTTCCGGGCGATCGACCTCACGGTGCAGGGCGGACACCATCCACTCGGTGTCGATCTCCCGTTCCTCGCCGCTGAACGGATCGGTGAACACGAGTGGGGCGCGGTCGAGCCCGCCGATCAGATCGAGGAACTCGTCGATCGTGCCGATGCCCGCACAGTTCGGACTCGTTCGGCACGCCTCCCAGGCGTAGTCGAGGGACTGTTCCGTCCGCTCGACGGAACGCATGATCGGATCGGTCGGGGCGAGACTCGGCTCGATCAGGATGTGGTGCACCACGGTGAGCTCGCGCATGACGCCGGGCACGACGTCG
>BQJV01000127.1 GCA_021604885.1 Acidimicrobiales bacterium | reverse complement strand
CTCGCCGGTCTCAGCTGAGCGCGGCGGCCAGGATCGCGAGACCCACGAGGACGGCGACGGCGAGGATGCCGCCGTAGACCCGACCGAGCAGCCGGAACTCGGGTCGGTGGTACATGCCGGGCACGCCGCTCAGGTCGGGGGGCGATGCGTCGGCGTGCTCCGGCGCGAGCGTCGCCGGATGATGACCGAGGCGGACACCGGTCTCGATCTCGGTCAGCACGTCGCGGGCCGCGCGGATGCCCCGCACCCGCCACTCGTGCTGTTCGCCACCCCGCCGGGCGACGATCTCCCAGGGCTGACGGAACACGACGCGGCCGACCAGGGCGATCGCCGCGCCGACGAGGACGAGTGCGATCTCCAGCAGACCGATCGTGATCGCGAGCAGGCCCGGACCCAGGGCGATCAGGACGCCGAGCACCGCGATGATCGCGACGATGGCGAGCAATGCGGGGACGTCCCCGACGTCGGTGCAGCCGCTCGCGCCATCGAGCACGTCACCCGTCGCGGAGCGCTTGCGCGACGTCGCCCCGGTGCCGCCGGAGCGATCGCGGGTCGCGCGGACTCGGCGCCGCAGCATGCGGTCCGGACGTTGGAGGTGGCGCGTCAGCCAGATGATCCCGACGTCCCACGAGTCGTCGGCGTGCACCGCGTCCTCGAGGGTCAACGCAGGTACACGTACTGTGCGTCGACCATGTGGTGGTCGACACCCGCGTCGCGCAGCGGCGTCGAGAGATCGGCCGGCTCGCCGTCGGCTGTCGCCTGCATGCCGTGGTCGGCGCACATGACGATCGCGGTGCGCTCGAGCGCGCCCCGAGCCTCGATGGCCTGGATGATCTCGCCCATCCGGGCGTCGGAGTCGCGGATGGCCGCGCGCCCCATCTCGCTGTGCGGCCCGCCGTAGTGACCGGCCGAGTCGGTGAGGTTCAGCGTGAACCACGAGAATCGGGGAAGCATGCCGAGGTCGCCGGACCAGCAGTGCTTGGCGTCGCCGAGACTGTGGGCGTCGTAGACCGAGTAGTTGCGATAGTCCGGGACACCCATGAAGTCGGTGGTGCGGTGGCGGCGACGCTCCTCGTCGGTGAGCGGGCCCTGACGTCCGCCGGTGGCCATCTGGATGTAGGTCGACCAGTCGGCGCCGCGATCGCCGTACTCGTAGGTGGCGACGGACACGGCGTCGGGCTCGTTGCGGTGCAGCGCCTCGTGGATCGTCTCGATGTCGGCGCGGATGTGGTCCCGGGCGGTGATCATCTGGCCGAAGTCGAGCAGGTCGACGAGTTGGTCACGGCCACGGTCGAACCAGGTGTTGTGCAGGATCCCGGACCGGCCCGGAAGGACGCCCGTGGTCTCCGTCGTGTGGTTCGCCAGCGTCGCGGTGGGCAACGCAGCGATGGCGCCGTGGCGGTAGGACGTGCCCCGTTCGATCAGGGCGGCGATGTTGGGGGCGCCACCGGTTGCGGCGGCGTGGTGGAGCGCCTGCGGATTGCAGCCGTCCCAGTTGAACAACACGACATGGTCAGGACGTGCGTCGGGGTCGAGCAGCTCGGTTCGTTCGTCACCGTCCTGGACGCGCAGTCGCACCCTTGGTCGAGGGCGGCCGAGGCCGTCATGCCCGTCGACGGGTGCGCAGCCGAGGAGCGCGGCGACGGTCGGGGCGACGTCGACCGTACGGAGGTGCTCGTCGACGATGCCACGCGCCACGACACCGGGCCCCGCGGCGATGAACGGCGCCCGGGCCTGGGTGGTCGCCAGCGAGCCGTGTTCGCCGACGTTGCCGTGGAACCGGTGCGTCGGCGCGTGCAGCACGACGAGGTCGGGGGCGTGCGGCGAGTCGAAGTACTGGGCGGTGCTCGCCATCGCCATCGGCGTGGCGTGGTCACCGAGGAGTGCCCACGCGTCGTCCGTCTCATCCGCAACGGACAAACGTTGGTCGGCGCGCTCGTTGCCGAGCGGATTGACGCCCTCGGTCGCGAGCACCTCCATCGAGTCGTCGGCGCGGCGGGCGAAGTCGAGCGACCCCCGCGCCGATGCTGCTCGATAGCCGTGGTCGGTGCGCCGCAGCACGGTGTCGACCTCGTTGGTGAGGGTGGGGTCGGTGAGGACCGCTTCGGCCCGATCGAGGCTCATCGCGACACGCTAACCGAGACGGCGAATCCGTAACGATGTTGACTCTTCTGCCGATTCCCGTAGGGTGAAACCCGTGAAGCATCCACAGTCAACCCTGCTTCTTCTCGTGTAGGCGAGCGCCACATACCGGCGCTCGCCGAACCCCTCGTGCCCACGGGCCCGAGGGGTTTCGTGCTTTTCCGGCACGTTCGCGACACCCATCCCAACCCGCAATACCCTTTCCACAAGCCAATCTCCGCAAGGAACCCGCCATGACCAGCACGATGCCGTTCGAGAAGTACCGCCCCTATCCGGCGGTGGAGCTTCCCGACCGCACCTGGCCGAATCGACGTCTCGAGACGGCTCCGGTGTGGTGCTCCGTCGACCTTCGTGACGGCAACCAGGCGCTCGTCGACCCGATGGACGCGACGCGCAAGCGGCGCATGTGGGACCTCCTGGTGAGCATGGGCTTCAAGGAGATCGAGGTCGGTTTCCCGGCCGCGTCCCAGACCGATTTCGACTTCGTCCGCGAGCTCATCGAGGGCGGTCTGATCCCGAACGACGTCACGATCCAGGTGCTGACCCAGGCGCGCAAGGACCTGATCGATCGCACCTTCGAGGCGATCGAGGGCGCCCCGAGCGCGATCGTGCACCTCTACAACTCCACGTCCACCACCCAGCGTCGCGTCGTGTTCGGCACGGACCGACAGGGGATCATCGACATCGCGGTCAACGGCGCCCAGGTGTGCCTCGAGGGCCTGGAGCGTTCGAGCGACCCGGACTCCATCCGCTGGGAGTATTCGCCGGAGAGCTACACGGGCACGGAGCCGGACTTCGCCATCGAGGTGTGCGAAGCGGTCATGGACGTGTTCCAGCCGATGGCCGAGAAGCCGCTGATCCTGAACCTTCCGGCGACGGTCGAGATGTCGACGCCCAACATCTACGCGGACATGATCGAGCGGTTCGACCGCGACATCAAGAACCGCGACACGGTGCTGTTGTCGCTGCACCCGCACAACGATCGCGGCACCGCGGTCGCCGCGGCCGAGATGGGGCTCATGGCCGGCGCCGATCGCGTCGAGGGCACCCTCTTCGGCAACGGCGAGCGCACGGGCAACGTCGACGTGATCACGATCGCCCTGAACCTGTTCACCCAGGGCGTCGAGCCGGGGCTCGACATGAGCGACATCGACGAGATGCGCCGGGTCTACGAGTTCTCGAACCGCATGTCGGTCGACCCCCGTCACCCGTACGTGGGCGATCTCGTCTACACCGCGTTCTCGGGCAGTCACCAGGACGCCATCAAGAAGGGCATGGCCGACATCTACGACGTGCAGCCCGGCGAGCAGCTGGTCGGCAACTACGACTCGTGGGACGTGCCGTACCTGCCGATCGACCCGCGCCATCTGGGTCGTTCCTACGAGGCCGTAATCCGCGTCAACAGCCAGTCGGGCAAAGGCGGCGTCTCCTACGTTCTCCTCCACGAGTACGGGCTCGATCTCCCGCGCGGACTCCAGGTCGACTTCTCGAAGAAGATCCAGAAGGTGACGGAGGACTCCGGTACCGAGATCACGTCCTACGAGATCCATCGCCACTTCATGGCCGAATACGTCGAGCCGGAGCGTCCGAAGGTCGAGATCGTCGGTCATCGCGCGACGAGCGACACCATCGATTCCGGGCTCACCACGCTCGAGGCGAAACTCATCGTCGACGGCGAGGAGCGGATGATCACCGGCGAGGGCAACGGCCCGATCGACGCGTTCGTCCACGGCCTCAACGAAGCCGGCCTGTTCGAGGGCAAGATCGCGGACTACACGGAGCACACGATGGGCGCCGGATCCGATGCCACGGCCGCCGCGTACGTCGCGGTCGACACCGGTGCGCGTGATGTCGTCTGGGGTGTCGGCCTCCACGAGTCGATCGTGTCGGCCTCGCTGCGAGCGATCGTGTCGGCCGTCAACAGCCGTCTCGCCTAGCGGCGGACGCGCATCACAGCGTCGAGCGCCACGGAGGCGACGAGCAGCCCGTCGGGCCGGTACCAGTTGGCCACGCTCAGCGATCTGCCGTTCGCGGCCGAAGGCGTGTCGACGTCGAGGAGATGCCAGGAATCGATCGTCACGGGATGGTGGAACCAGACCGTGAAGTCCAGACCGAACGACATCACCTGATCGACCTGCACGATCGAGTGACCGTCGACCGGCCGCCACGCGGACGCAACGAGGAACAGATCGCTCGCCATCGTGAGCATCGCGGCGTTGCACACGATGTCGTCCGGCGGCGTCCCGCGGGCGCGCATCCAGTGCAGCTGTCGCGCCTCGGCCGGGCGGCGGCTGTGCGCGGGCGGATCGTTCAGGTCGATCGTCTCGAAGCCGGCCCCGGCGATCGCGGCAGCGTCGTCGGGTTCGGCGACGTCCGGCATCGAGTGCTGATGGCCGAGCTCGGTGTCGTCCGGTGTGTGGAACACGACCGTCGTGGTCGCCACGAGGTCGTCGCCCGAGCGGGTCTCGACCCGGCGATCGGCGAAGGTGGTGGAGTCCGACACCTCGGTGACGTCGTGGCGGACCGGCTCGTGGGGTGTGGCCTGGCGCAGGAACCGCACGCGTACGGAACGCGGCACCATCGTGTCGGCGGTGGTCGCGGCGGCCACCATCGCCTGCGCCGCGACGAGCCCACCGAACACCCATACCGCGCGGGGCATGACGAGCCCGGCGCCGAGGAAGGCACCGTCCCCGACCGGATCGAGGTCGAGTCCGGCGAGCAGATCGGCCGACGTCTCGATCGTCTGCCCGGTCAGCGCTCTTCTCGGCGGTAGGGGATGCCGATCGCGGCCGGTGCGGGCGACGGCCGGTTCCGGGCGCGGTAGGAGATGAGGACGAGCACGATGATCGTGAGCAGATAGGGCGCCATGTCGAGGAGTCGGGGGGAGAAGTCGATCTCGAAGATGACGAGGCGACTCTTGAGCGCCAGCGTGAAGCCGAAGAGCAGGGCGCCGATGGCAACCCGACCCGGGCGCCACGCGCCGAAGATCACGAGGGCGATGGCGATCCAGCCGCGCCCGGCCGTGAGGTTCTGGCTCCAGGAGCCGACCAGATAGGTGGTGAGGTAGGCGCCGCTCGCGCCGGCGAATGCGCCTCCGATCCCGACGGCGACGAAGCGCAGTCGCAGCACGGAGTGACCGGCGGCATCGGCGGTGGAGGCGGTCTCGCCGACGGCGCGTAGACCGAGACCCGCGGCGGTCCGATTGAGGATGAACCAGGCGGCGATGCCGGAGATCACCGCGAGGTAGGTGACCGGCGAGTGACGGAAGAGGATCTCGCCCACGTAGGGGATGTCGTCGAGCCCGGGGATCTCGACATCGGCGAAGCGGGCCCGTCGCTCGTCGTCGGTGTAGCCGTCGCCGATGAAGTCGGCGAAGCCGAGCCCGAGGAAGGTCAGCGCGAGCCCGCTGACCACCTGGTCGGCGCCCAGGCCGACCGACGTGAACGCGTGCAGCATCGAGAGGAGCATCCCGGCCGCCGATCCGGCGATGAGACCGATCCACGGACTTCCGGTTTCCACACCGGCGATGAAGCCGACCGCCGCGCCCGTGGCCATCATCCCTTCGACGCCGAGGTTGAGGACGCCGGCCTTCTCCGAGATGGTCTCGCCGAGCGCGGCGAGGTACAGCAGCGTGCCGAACTGCACGGCCGCGACGAGCAGCCCGATCACCGCGTCCTCGGTGAAGGTGACGCCGAGGATCATGTGGCCACCACCTGACGCTCGACGGCCTGCACCCGATAGTTGGAGAACACCGCGGCGCCGATCGCGCCGAAGAGGATCAGCGCCTGCAGGATCGTCGCGACTGCGGGGGAGACGCCCAGCGATGTCTGGATGCTCTGGCCGCCGACCTGGACCGCGCCGAAGGCGAGCGCCACGAACGGCACGCCGCTCGGTCGCATGAGGGCGAGCGCGGCGACGATGATGCCGGCGAACCCGTAGCCGTTGGAGATCTGGGTGTTGAGGCGCACCGCCGTGCCGGTCAGCTCGATGCCGCCCGCGAAGCCGGCGACGGCGCCGGACAGCAGCATCACGCCGAGCACCTTTCGCCGCATCGAGATCCCCGCGTAGGTGGCGGTCTTCGCCGATGAACCGGCGATGCGCAGCTCGTAGCCCCAGACACTGCGATTGAGGAACCATGCGAATCCGGCGATGACCGCGAGCGCGATGAGCACGCCGATGTGGGTGCGGTCCCAGAGGTCACCGAGCTCGGCCTGCTCCGGTCGAGCGGTGACGTTCGGGAAGCCGAATCCCTCCGGGTCCTTCCACGGTCCCTGCTCGAGATAGGTGATCAGCCTGATTGCCACCTCGGTGAGCATCAGGGTCGTGATGATCTCGCTGACACCGATCTCGGCCCGCGCGAGCCCGGGGCCGAGGGCCCACAGGGCACCGCCGACTGCGGCGGCGAGAAGCATGAGGATGATGAGTACCGGCCCGGGCGCGTCGGGGAAGATGCGGCCGACGAGCGTGGCGGCGGTCGCTCCGAAGAGGATCTGTCCCTCGGCGCCGATGTTCCAGAGGCCCATGGTCGCGGCGATCGACACGGCGAGCCCGGCGAGGGCGAGCGGGATGGCCCGGTTGAACGTGGAGCTCCACGTGTCCGTCGAGCCGAGGCTGCGCTCCCACATGCGCTCGTAGACGTCGAGTACGGGGTCGCCCGTCACGAGCAACAGCAGGGCGCCGACGAGGAGGGCGAAGATCAGTCCGGCGAGGAACGCGGCCGGCTGACCACCTCGCGTCGGAGTCTCGCGGCGGACGAGCACGAGCTTCTTCATGGGCGGCCGACCATCATGCGGAAGCCCCTGCGCCGATCATCGCTTCGCCGATCTCGGCGCGGCTGGTCGTGCGGGCGTCGAACGCGCCGACGATCCGTCCCTCGACCATGACCAGGATCCGATCCGACAGGGCGAGCAGTTCGTCGAGATCCTCGGAGACCATCAGCACGCCGGTGCCCGCGTCGCGCTGTTCGACGAGCAGCTGCTGGATCGCCCGCACGCCGGCGACATCGAGCCCGCGCGTGGGCTGCGAGGCGACGATCACGTCGGGATCGTCGGACAGCTCGCGGCCGAGCAGCAGCCGCTGGAGGTTGCCGCCGGAGAGCGATGCCATGGGCGACTCGATCTTGCCGACCTTCACCTCGAAGCGCTCGATGAGCCCGTCGCAGAAGTCCCGGGCCGCGTTCCAGGAGAGCATCGGGCCCCGGCGTAGGCGTCGGTAGGAGCGCATCACGGAGTTCTCCGTGATGGGAAGCTTCGGGGCGAGGCCGACGCCGAGCCGGTCCTCCGGCACGTAGGCGAGCCCCGCCGCGTGGCGTTGGCGAGGCGACGAGTTCGTGACGTCCTTCCCCATGACGGTCACCGTGCCCGCATCGGGTCGCTCGAGACCGGCGATCGCATCGGTGAGGGACCGTTGGCCGTTGCCGGCCACACCGGCGATGCCGACGATCTCGCCGGCCCGGACCTCGAGCGAGACGTTGTCGACCGCGGTGATCCCCCGGGTGTCGACGACGGTGAGTGCCTTGACCGACATCGCGACGTCGCCGGCCATGGTGACCCGTTCGTTGACGGGGGCATCCTCGACCTCACCGACCATGAGGGCGGCGAGCTCGGCGGCGTCGACTGCGGCGACCTCCACCGAGGCGGCGACCGTTGCGCCGCCTCGCAGCACCGTGGCTTCATCGCAGAAGGAGGTGACCTCGTCGAGCTTGTGTGAGATGAAGATCACCGAACGGCCCTCGGCGACCATCCGGCGCAGGACCGCGCCCAGCTCCTCGGCCTCCTGCGGTGTGAGGACCGCTGTCGGCTCGTCGAGGATCAGCACCTTCGCGTCGCGCCAGAGTGCCTTCAGAATCTCCACGCGCTGGCGTTCGCCCATCGAGAGTTGCCAGACCGGGCGTTCGGGGTCGGCGTGGAACCCGAAGCGTTCGGCGAGCTCGCGCACAGCTTCGTTGATCTCGCCGCGATTGACGATCGTCGGCGCGGCGCCGAGGACGACGTTCTCCGCAACGGTGAACGTCGGCACCAGCCGGAACTCCTGGTGGACCATGCCGATGCCTGCAGTGATCGCGTCGGCGGGCGACGAGAAACGCATCTCGTGC
>BQJV01000126.1 GCA_021604885.1 Acidimicrobiales bacterium | reverse complement strand
GATCGACATCAGCGACACGCCGATCTTCTACGGCAGCGTCATCACGGCGATCGTCAGCTTCCTGTTCGTCGCCGCCGCCGTCTTCGTCGTGCTCAAGGCGTACAACGCGACGAAGGCCGCCGAGGAAGAGGCCGACAGCGGCCCCAGCGAAGTGGACCTCCTCACCGAGATCCGCGACTCCCTCGCCAACCGCTAGTCCGAGTTGAGACGGCGGGGTTAGAGTCCCGTCCCACCTTTGTGAAGCGGCGGCCTTTCGGGGCCGCCGCCTTCGCGCTCAGCCGACGAAGATGGTTTCGGTGGTGAAGCTCACGCCGTTGTCCAGGGTCTTGTGGACGGGGCAGCGCCGGGCGATGTCGGCGAGGCGCGCTCGTTGCTCGTCGTCGAAGACGCCCTCGATGAAGATCTCGCTGCGCACGCGATCGATGTAGCCCTTCTCGTCGTCGTCACAGTCCGCGCAGTCGTCGATGTGGACCTTGTCGAGGTCGTACTTCGCCGAGACGGAGTGGAGATCCCAACCCTTGCGTTGGCAGTACATCGAGATGGTGATCGCGGTGCACGCCCCCACCGCCGAGATCAACAGCTCGTAGGGATTGGGTCCGGTGTCGGTCCCGCCCACGTCGGTCGGCTCGTCGGCGTACCAGACCTGGTCGCCGGCGCGTAGTTCGACGGCGAAGCCAGTGGTGAGATCAGCAGTGATTGTGGCCATGTGGCGCAGCGTAGGGAAAGCTGCAGGGCTATGTCCTCCGAAGCACAGTCGCTGAACGCCGCCGGAGAGCCGGCCGCCACGTACGAGCGAGTCGGTCACGTCGCCACGATCACCTACAACCGGCCCGAGGCCATGAACGCGGTGAACGGCGCCATGCGCGAGGCACTCGACGAGGCGTGGACGCTATTTCGCGAGGACGAGGACGCCTGGGTCGGCATCGTGACCGGCAGCGGCCGCGCGTTCTGTGCGGGCGCGGACCTGCGCGACGGCAAGGGTTCGACCGGCACGTGGCCGGGTTCGTTCTGGGAGTGGCCGACCATCACGACGTTCGAAAGCGGCATGGAGGTGTGGAAGCCCACCATCGCCGCAGTCAACGGCCCATGCATCGGCTACGGGTTGACCGCCGTGCTGGCCTGCGACTTCGTGCTCGCGAGCGACCGGGCCACGTTCGCCTACCCCGAGGTGACGATCGGCGTCGCGACCATCGTGGGCGCGCTGCGGCTCCCGAAGCACGTGGCGATGCCCGACGCCCTCGAGTTGCTCCTCACCGGCGATCCGATCGACGCCGCCCACGCCAAGGAAATCGGCCTCGCCTGGCGTGTGCACGACCACGATGAACTGCTCGACGAGGCGCGCCGACTGGCCGATCGCCTGTGTCAGGGAGCGCCCCTCGCCGTGCGTGCGACCAACGAGATGGCACACCGGGGAACCGATCTGCCCTGGGCGGATGCCGTGCGCATGGGTGAGGCCATGCGTCGAGTCGTCGGCCAGAGCGAGGACTCGGCCGAGGGTGGCCGCGCCTGGGCCGAGAAGCGTGACCCCGAGTGGAAGGGCCGCTGAGCCGACCGGATCGGCCGGCTACATCACCGGCAGCAGGACGGTGAACGTGGTGCCGCGGCCTTCTTCGGTCGCGAAGCGGAGATCGCCACCCCAGGACCGGACGTTGCGGCGACTCGCAGCGAGACCGATGCCGTTGCCGTCCTCCTTCGTCGTGAAGTGCGGCTCGAACACCCGGTCGCGGAACGTGTCCGGGATACCGCAGCCGTTGTCGATCACGCTGATCGCGATGTGATCGCCGGTCCGACCGCTCTCGGTCGCATCGTCCTCGGCCAGCAAGACGGTGGTCACCTCGATGCGAATCTTGCCCCGGGGTTCCACGGCGTCGCGAGCGTTGACCACGAGGTTCGTGACGATGCGCTCGAGGCCCGAGCGGTCCGCCGCCGCCGTGAGTCCATCGGTGCGATCCTCGAACGAGAGGTCGGCCTGGTGGTCGACGAGCACCCGCAGCATGTTCGTGAGATCCGAGACGAGCGGGCCGATCTCGAGCGGCTGGACCCGACCCCGACTCGGGCGACTCATCGCCATCAGGTCCTCGGCGATGTTGCACGCACGATCGACGGCCTCCTCGGCGGCGCGGACGCGGTTCGCCTCCTCGGATTCCTGATCCATCAGACCGAGCTGCATGCCGATCGACGACAGCAGGTTGTGGAGATCATGGGCGGCGCTGCCGACGACCCCTGCGACGGAACCGAGCGCGGCGCCCTCGACGAGCATGTCGTCCACCGCACGACGCTCGGTGACGTCCTCGAGCGTGCCGACGATGCCGTACGCGTTCGCGGCGGTGCCGGGCTGACTCATGGTGAGCCGCAGCTCGCGGGCATCCGGGCTGGTGCGGGTGCGCAGCTCGGTCACCAGCGGCGCGGACCCGTCCCACATGGCGAGTTCGCTGCGGACCCGGACCACGTCCGCGGCATCGAAGCGATCCATCCACCCCGTGTCGAGCAGCTCCGACGGATCGACGTCGAGCTCCTTGGCGATTCGGGCGTTGACGTAGCTCCAACGGTTCTCGGCGTCGGCGAGGAAGATGCCGATCGGCGCCATCTCCACCAGCGTGTTGAAGATCGACTGGTTCGCCGCCTTCTCGGCCTCCACCGCGCGCCGTGCCGTCACATCACGCGCGTTCAGGACGATGCCCCGCACGATCGGATCCGAGCGGAAGTCCGTGAAGAGCGCCTCCACGATCACCCACTCGCCGTCGGCACGGAGGAGCCGCAGGTCGACCGGCCCCTTGGTGATACCCGGATCATCCAGCGCCGCGACGAAGAGCGCTCGCATGGTGTCGAGGTCGTCGGTGTGGATGAAGGAGATCCAGTTCTCCTGCATGACGGTGGTCGACCGTTCGAGCAGGGTCGCCACCGTCGGCGTGATGTAGTCGATCGATCCACGATCGTCGAGAATCGCGATGATGTCCCCGGCGCTCGAGACGATCGAGCGGAGGCGACGCTCGGACTGGCTGAGGCGCCGCTTCGCCATCACGCGACTGGTGACGTCTCGCAGCGTCGACAGCACGCCGCCGACGCCGGGATCGGCGATCAGGTTCGTCGAGTTGTTCTCGACCCATCGCCACGTGCCGTCGGCGTGCCGCGCCCGGAACTGGATCCGACGCCGACCGCCGGGCTCGTCGCGCAGCTCGGCTCCGACCTGGCGGCACCGTTCGACATCGTCGGGGTGGACGAGCGACCAGCCGGCCGCGTTCATGTACTCGGCGGTGGCGTAGCCGAGGACGACGCGAACCGACTCGGAGACCCAGATCAGGTTGTCGTCCGCGTCGACGAGGGTGTGGAACTCGCTCGCCTGGGCGAGCGTCGCTGCGGCAAGCGCGGCAGGCACCGTCGACGACGATGTCCCCCCACTCTTTCCTGTCGCGATGACCTCGGTCACTTCAGCTCCCACCGGTTGGACGGCGCGCGCCGTTCCTGCGACCCAATCGGCGGCTCGCGGCGCGATCTCAGTGTTTCGGCGGAAATCCGGCGGCACCGCTGCCGGGTCGTGAAGGAAACCGGGTCGTTCGGCCCATCGGACCCATGACCCGGGTCACCAATCCGCGACCGGCGTCCTCACGCAGCGTGGTCCTCGCTTGAGAGTGCTGCCCGCGCGCCGACAGGGTTCCCAACGTGAAGCTGCGGATCCTCCCTCGGAGGTGACGCCGGCGAGAGGGACGACACCGAGATGACCATCACGATCTTTCTGCTCGATGACCATGAAATGGTCCGCCGGGGCCTTCGGGACATCCTTGCGGCCGAGCCCGACTTCGAGGTGATCGGCGAGGCCGGAACCGTCACCGACGGCGTGAAGGGCATCGTCGAGTTGCAGCCGGATGTCGCGCTGGTCGACGTCGTGCTCCCCGACGGGAACGGCGTCGAGGTGTGCGAGGCGCTCAGCCAGCACGCTCCCGACGTCAACATCCTCGTGCTGACCTCGTTCTCGGACGACGACACCCTGTTCGCCGCGATCAACGCCGGCGCCTCCGGCTACGTCCTCAAGCGGGTCGGATCCGACGAGCTCATCAAGTCCGTACGCGGCGTGCACGCCGGGCAGTCGCTCGTCGATCCCCGCCTCACCGACCGCATGTTCGACCGGCTGCGTTCCGGTCAGTCCGACGACGAGGAACGCCTCGCGGAGCTCAACGACCGCGAGCGCAGCCTGCTCGAGCTCGTCGCCGAGGGTCTGACCAACCGCCAGATCGGCGACCGACTGCACCTCTCCGAGAAGACGGTCAAGAACTACGTGTCCACCATGCTCAAGAAGCTCGGCATGGACACCCGCACCGAAGCAGCCGTCTTCGCCACCCAACTCGCCGCCAAGCGTTCGACCGAGGCCCTCGCCGACCGCGGCGGCTGACCGCCGCCGGCAGTGCCGCTAGGAGCCGAAGATGTGGGGGTACATCGCGGTGGTGGCCTGGCTCATCATGTCGACGCGATCCGCGCGGGGCACCTGCGCCGCGAACTCGAGTCCCTCGTCGGCCAGGTAGCGGCCACCGTTCGGCAGTGCGTCGAGCGCACCGCGCACGACATCGCGCGGGTCCACCATCGGCGCGAACATCGCATCGAGATCCGGGTTGTGGCCCACGAACGCCGGCGTCTCCATGCTCGGCGCGACGACGGCCTGCGTGTGCACACCGGAGTCACGGATCTCCCAGCCGATCGCCTCGACGAGGTTCACCGTGAACGCTTTCGTCGCGCTGTAGAGACCAACACCGCCCACCCCGGCGAGTGCGGAGCCACTGCTGGTCACGACGAAACCGCCGCGGCCGCGGTCCACCATCGGCGGGAGGGACCAGGCGGCGAGATCGGTGACCGCACCCGCGTTCACGCCGAGCGTGAGTCGCCGTTCCTCGGCGGTCATGTCGAGGAAGTGCTTCACGAAGCTGACGCCCGCATTCGCGACGGCGAGCCCGATCTCCACGTCGCCGACGACGGCCTCCAGCGCAGCGATCCACCCCGGATCGGTGACGTCGGCAACGAGCGCCCGGGTGTCGCCTTTGAGCCCCGCGGCCACGTCCACCACAGCGTCGTTGCGGTCGACCAGCACAACGCCGAGGCCCCGTTCGTGGAGCTCCTCGACGAAGGCGAGCCCGACGCCCTGCGCCGCGCCGGTGACAACGGCCCACGGTCCGTAGTGGTCGAGAAAGTCGGTCATGGCCGCCGACCCTAGCCCTGCCGGCCATGGGCGAACCAAGGGGTCGTCGCCGACTTCGGACCCACTACGCTCGACCACCCGGCCCCCGTAGCTCAGTGGATAGAGCATCGGTTTCCTAAACCGTGAGCGCAGGTTCGATTCCTGCCGGGGGCGCACCGAAAGGACGGGCTGTGCAGGTACGTCTCCGACAACTCACCGACCGGGTCCTGAATCGGTTCTTCGCCATCCCGATGCTCTTCGTCGTTCTCGGCGCACTCCTCTCCCTTCTGGTCCGGGCGGTCGACTCCGGTGACGCGGCCGAATCTCTCCCGACGGCGATGCAGACCACGGTGGAGAGCGGCCGCGTCCTGCTCGCGACGATCGCCGGCGGACTCCTGACCTCGGTCACCCTCCTCCTGTCGCTGATGCTCGTAGCAGTGCAACTCGCGAGCACCCAGTACTCGCCACGGACCCTGCGCAACTGGATCGGCGACAAGACGCTCCAGATCACCGTCGGTGTCGTCCTCGGCACGTCCGTCTTCTGCCTGCTCGTCCTACGCGACACCCGCCGTCTGTCGGAGGCCACCGCCGATACCCCGGCCACCGAACTCGTCCCCCACATCGGGGTACTCGTCGCGGTCGTACTCGGGATCGTCTCGTTGATCCTCGTGGTGAAGTCCGTCGACCATCTCGCCGACAGCCTTCGGGTCGGACGCGTCGGCCAGCGAATCATGGCGGCGACCCTGTCGACGATCGAGCATCGGAGCAGTGTCGCCGGCGGTGAGGGCGACGCCCGGAGCCCGGTCGTCCCGCCCGGCGCCGCGACCGGACAACCCGAGCCCGAAGCGCCGGTGCCCGACGAGGCCGAACCGGTCACCACGCCGATCGCCGGGTGGGTGCAGCAGATCGACATCGAGGCGCTCCTCGCGGCCCTGCCGAGCGGTTCGACCGCGTGGATCGCCGCTCCCCTCGGCAACTATGTCCTCCCGGACGCGCCGCTCGTGTGGACCACCGCCGACACGACGGATTGCGAGCACGGCATCCGCGACGCCTTCGCCCTCGGCGACACGCGCACGATGCAGCAGGATGCGGCCTACGGCATCCTGCGCCTGACCGACATCGCCGTACGCGCGCTCTCCCCCGGCGTGAACGATCCGAACACCGCGGCGGACATGGTGGCGCACCTCAATGTCATCCTCCTGCGCCTGTGGGAGCTCCCGCCCGAGGCCGGTCGCCACCGGTCGGACGACCGCACGGTCATCCTGACGCCCGTGTCGCACGAGGCGTATCTTCACCTCGCGCTCGATCCCATTCGCCGCTACGGCGCGACGGACCCCGTGGTCATCGAGACCCTCGTTCGAGCGCTCACCCAGCTCGCGGCCGAGGTCGAGCGTCGCGATCTCCCCGGTCCGACGGAGCCCATCGCCGAGATGGCCGAGCTCGTCCGATCCACCGCGGACCGGACGCTGTTCTCGCCCCAGGACCGCGAACGCCTCGACGGCGCGACGGACCGGCGGTCGTGACGATCCGCATCGGCTTCGTCGGCTGCGGCCTGATCGCCGGGTTCCATGCCGCCGGGCTCGAGCACGTGCCCGATGCCGAGATCACGGCCGTCTTCGACGTCGACGATGCCCGGCGCAACCGATTCGCCGACGCCCACTCGGCGCGCGCCGTGACATCGCTCGACGAGCTGGTCGCCGCCGTCGACGCGGTCTACGTCACCACCTGGACGGCCGCTCATCCGGACGCCGTCGAGGCGGTCGCGGCCGCCGGGCTCCCCGTCTTCTGCGAGAAACCACTCGGTGTCGATCTCGCGACCGCGCAGGCGATGGAGGCAACGGTCAGAGCTGCGGGCGTCGTCAACCAGGTCGGACTCGTCTTGCGCTCGTCCCCGGCCTTTCGGTGGCTGCGCGAGCAGGTCCGTTCCGGCCGGCACGGCGTGCCGATGAGCATGGTCTTTCGCGACGACCAGTACCTCCCGACCCGGGGAATGTACGCGTCGACCTGGCGCGGCGACCCCGCGCTCGCAGGGTCCGGCGCGCTCCTGGAACACTCCATCCACGACCTCGACCTGATCGAGTGGATCCTCGGTGACATCGTGTCGGTCAACGCGGTGACGGACTTTGCGCACGAGATCGACGGCATCGAGGACCAGGTGAGCGTCATCATGCGGACCGCAGAAGGCGCGCAGGCCGTGCTCAGCTCGACATGGCACGACATCGACAGCCGGCCCAGCCAGCGTTCGGTCGAGGTGTTCTGCCGCTCCGGCCACCTCGCGGTCGAGGGCGACTGGTTCGGCCCGGTTCGACAGCAGACGAGCACCGAGGACCCGCAGACCCTCGAGGGTCGCGAACTCGTCGACTCGATCCGTCCGATCGATGGCATCGCCGGCAACCCCGACGCCGACTTCGTGCACGCCGTGCGCACCGGGCAACCCGCTCACCCCGACTTCGCGGTGGCCGTGCGGGCGCACGTGCTCGCGGACGCGGCCTATCGGAGCGCGTCCGAGGGCGGGGCGCCGATCGACGTGCGCGTCACCAGATCCGACGAGCAGCCGCCCACCGGCTGAGCTCGTTGCGGTTGGACAGCTGGAGTTTGCGGAGGACGGCGGAGGCGTGGGTCTCCACCGTCTTGACCGAGATCGTCAGCTGCCCGGCGATCTCCTTGTAGGTGTAGCCCCGCGCGAGATGACGCAGCACTTCCTTCTCCCGCTTCGTCAGCTGGTCGAGATCGTCGTCGGCCGCCTCGACCGCGGGCGCGGGCGACGCACCGGCGAAGGCGTCGAGCACGAAGCCGGCCAGCCGGGGCGAGAAGACCGCATCGCCTTCGCTCACTCGGATGATCGCATCGACGAGGTCGTCCGCGGAGATCGACTTCGTGACATAACCTCGGGCACCGGCCCGCACCACATCGATCACGTCCTCGGCCGCATCGGAAACGGACAGCGCAAGGAACGACGTGTCCACGCCCGCCGCGTCGATGGCCTCGATCACTTCTCGCCCCGTGCCCGAGGGCAGGTGCACGTCCAGCAACACGACATCGGGCGACCACTGCTCGATCACCGCGACCGCGTCGGCGATGTCGTCG